>JAISQU010000297.1 GCA_031274005.1 Spirochaetales bacterium | reverse complement strand
AAGTGCATGGCGCAATACGCGGCGCTGTGCCAGAAAGGTTTTTTTGACGAGGCGGTTCTTGACACCTACGGGTCTTTGAATTCGAAAATTCCCGGCCATCCCGATATGCATAAACTGCCGGGGATTGAGGCGAACACCGGGGCTTTGGGCCACGGCCTTTCCATTGGCCTGGGTATGGCGCTGGGCCTGCGCATGGACGGGAAAAAAGCCAGGACTTTTGTGGTTATGGGCGATGGGGAACTTACCGAGGGTTCCAATTGGGAGGCCGCCGCGGCGGCGGCCCAGCACAGGGCCGACAATCTGGCGGTTTTTGTCGATTGTAACGGTTTGCAGATAAGCGGAAAAACCGCTGACATTATGGATATGGCCCCGGCGCGGCGTTTTGCCGCTTTTGGCTGGGCCGTACGGGAGATTGACGGCAACAGCATGGCTGAAATCACCGCCGCGTTAGACGCTGTTCCCTTTGCGCCGGGAAAGCCTTCCCTTGTCGCCGCCCGTACGGTTAAAGCCCGCGGCGTTTCCTTTGCGGAGGGCATACTCAAATACCATTACTGGAAACCGGGCGCGGATGAACTGGCAAAAGCGATAGCCGAGCTGGACAAAAAAATCGAGGAGGCAAAGCCGTGAGCGCTACCCTGGAAACGCGGGATCCCCGCAAAGAATTCGGCGCGGCGGTATTCGCTGCCGCGCAAAAAAACCCCGCGCTCGTGGCCCTGTCCGCGGACTCCGGCGGCTCCTCCGGCCTGGGCGAATTCCAAAAAGCCTGGCCCGAGCGCTACCTTGAGTTCGGCATCATGGAGCAGGGCGTTGTGGGCATCGCCTCCGGCCTTGCCACGACCGGCAAGATTCCCGTATTCTGCGCCATCGCGCCCTTTGTTACTTCCCGGCCCTACGAGATGGTGCGCAATGACTGCGGCTACATGAGGCAAAACGTAAAAATCGTGGGGCGCAACGGCGGCATCACCTACTCCGACCTGGGATCGACCCATCACTCCCTGGAGGACTTTGCCATTATGAGCATGATCCCCGGCATGGTGGTACTGTGCCCCCAGGACCCCAACGAAATCAAAAACGCGGTCTTTGCCATGATTGAACACACCGGCCCCGTATATATGCGCATCGGCAACGAACCCCTTCCCGTTTTTACGGAGGACAAAGCCTTTACCATCGGAAAGGGCAGCATCCTGAAAGAAGGAAAGGATCTTACCATAATCGCCACCGGAACGCTCACCTTCCCCGCTCTTGAGGCGGCGCGAGAGCTGTCCGCGAAAGGCTGCGATGCCGAAGTTATCGGCATGCCTACCATAAGTCCCATCGACGAAGCCATTATCACCGCGAGCGCGGCGAAAACCGGCAGAATCGTTACCGTGGAGGAACACTACGTTCCCGGCGGCCTGGGCAGCATTGTCGCCGAGGTCTGCGCGCGTACCCGTCCGGTGCCTGTAAAAATGCTGGGCCTTCCCAAAGCCTATGCCGGAAGCGGCCCCTACAAAGACATCATGAGCTATTACGGCCTTGACGCCGCGGGAATCGCGAAATCCGTTTTGGAGGTTTGCGGGAAATAAGGGCTTTCCAAAACCTCTGGGCCGCGCCCGTTCGGCCGTCAGCTTTAAGAGCTGTGTACAGAGATTTCCCGTCAATTCTTACCCCTTGCGTTTGCCTGTTTCGTCAAAGCTGCGTGTGTCGCCGGTTTCCTTATGGACCGAATCCAGATACGCAAGCCCGTCTTCGCCGCTGATAAAATCTATCCACAAATAATGGGCGCACTGGCTGCCTGTAACGCTTACGCCGTGATCGCAGCCCAGGGGAATATGCACAAGAGCATTGCCTGTCATGGGATACACAAGATCATCCAGCAGCAGGTCCATATCGTTTTCGGGAAATGAAAAAAAGAATTGATCCAGAAGAGGATGCTCATGCTTGCCGATAAGGTCTTCCGCGTAGGTCTCTACACTGCCCATGGCAAAGCGGGGCAGAATGCGGTGGGGCACAATGGCGCGGCTTATGGTTTTTTCACTTTTGAACGGATCGCGGTATTGCACGGCGTCCCTGTAGCGGATGGTTAGCGGAAAAGCCGCGGCGCCATTCTGTATTTCTTTCCAGTCGGCGTCAGTCAAAATCCATTGAATTTCCAAAAGGTGGGAATCGTCCTGAAAAGTAACATCAACGCCGGATTTCGGGCTGGCTATAAAAACGGCTTTTTCATTATATGCGCGGCTCTGGTTTCCGGAAGAAAAGACAGCGCCCCCGCCGCACAGGAACAAAACCCGCAGGAACGCCGGGTCTTCGGGAAAACGGATTTCGCCGCCCGCGGGAACCGTATGGTGAAACACCGAGGCCCCCGGTATTTCACCCGCAAGCATGGATACCGAGCTGCGGGCACTCTCCTTCATGTCCAGTTTGACCATCGCTACATCATCGAATTTCATTATGCTACACTCCCTTCGGGTACATCGCCGTTGACGGCTAGAACCCGGTCTACAACAAGCTGACGGAATTCCGGCGACAGCATGGCAAAATATGCCGTAAAACCGGTTACGCGTACGACAAGATCAGGATACTTCGAAGGATCCCTGTGGGCTTCGAGTATTTTATTTTTGTCAATTATGTTAATGTTCAGAAGCGTATTGCCTGTCTCCAGAATTGTACGGATCATGTTTACCATTTTCGATACGCCTTCCGGCGTATTGGCAATGCCGGGGTCCACTTCCAGTTGTACGGGAGCGGTGTTTCCGTAGAAGGGCTGCACACCGGCAATGGAATTGGCCATGGCGGTAACCGCCCCGTCTTTTCGGAAACCTGATGTGGGATTTGCCCCGTGATTGATGGCCTCGCCACTATGCCGTCCGTTAGGCGTAGCGCGGACGTTCGTACCGAACTCAAGAGTATTTGCCCAGGAAAACCAGCCGGGAATAAAGTTAAGCCCCGGATACCGGCTGCATTCCGCGCGCACAAGACGCGTAAACAATTCGTTGACACGCACAGCCCAGGCGTCGCCAAGAGTATCGCCGCCGCAGTAGCGTTCGCTGTGCAGCATCATCTGTCTGATGTATTCTCCGTCAAGATCCTGATAGTCGAGTTCAAGCTGACGCGTAAGGCCTGCGAAGCTGATTTTCTTTTCCTGCTCGACGCGCTGCTGCAGGGCGGCGAAAGAATCGGCAACCGTCGCGATACCCGCGCCGTCAATACACATATTGAAGTATACGGCCGCCTTTGTAACATCCAGCCCTTTTTCCACCGGTCCCTGACTTAACAGATTGCAGACAAGCTCCGGTTCGTTGCGCTCCTGCCATGTCAGATGGAATTTAATGCCCTCGGCGGTGACCCTGACCGCGGCGCCAAGATGCCGTTCAAAGTATTTCCACAAGAGTTCTGTTGACGCGAGATCCGGCTCGCTGTGCATCATCTCATAATACGCTACCTCAAAAACTTTTGCCGTATTTATTTTGACCAAATCATTAAGCGTATACTCCATGCCCGGAATGCTCATCCAGTGACAGCCGGCGGCAAGCCGTTTACGCGCCAGCTCTTTGGAGTATCCGCAGCGCATAAAACCCTCGACAAGGCTGTTATCGCCGGAGAAGCGCGGCCAGCCGTTTTTATTTTTGAATAAATATTCCACGGAACGGTAAAAGAAATCCTCATTCATTTTATCGTGAACGCGCACCGTCAAATTGCAGGCAATGTCAATCCAGTCCGCGGCTTCCAGAATAAGGTAAGATACATGACTTGCCATATCCCTGCCCGCCTCATCCGGCCCCGCAAGCTGATAATAGCGGGTATCGTTAAGGAGAAGACAGGCAATGTAGAACTTTGCCGTCTGGTCGTCTATAATGCCCGCCTGCACATCCCTTTCATAGAAGGGGCGCAGAAGCTCGTCCAACTGCCCGCCGGAAGGCCCGCGGTTGTACAGACGCGAAAGGAAGCTGAACCAGCACATCCACTGAATGCATTCGCGCAGGGTTTTGGGGGCGCCGCTCGCGATTGCATGGTTTACCCCGCTCATTTCACGAAGATTCTGAGCAAGGCAGGGATTGCATTCCTCTTCCGCCAGTTGCGCGAGTTCGTCGCCCACGCGATTCAGAAAAGAAATAATCGCCCGGACAACAGCAATCTCGCTTTCATAAAATTCGGCGTTTCCCGGCGCGGTATTAATCGCCTGATACTTTTTCAGTTTGGCAAGAATGCCTCCCCAGCCCAACTCAAAACCCATACGCAAATCGGGAGTAAAATGACCGTCGCTGCCGATGCCGCAAATAATGTTATACTGTTTAAAAGCTTCTTTTAAATCGCTATAGGGATGGTCGGGATTCCAGATTGAACCTTTTCTGCGCGTCAGGAAAAAAAAGCCCCGCCCGACAAAGGCGTCCAGAGGATCGCAGTACAGGGGATGAGCGGCCAGCAGTTTTGTATAGTTTTCGGTCCAGCCTTTGTACCCGTAAAACGATCCGTCGGAATGAGTCGGGGTGATTTCAAAAGAAAAATCATCCGGAGCGACAACGCGCCCGTAGTCGTCTTCATCCAGGCCGCCTTCCGCGTCAATTTTTTCCTGCGTTTGTTCGAGTTTGCGCTTCTTTAAAAGCCGGATACGCTTATCCAGCGTAAAGGTTTCATCCGCGGGAAATTGATTTATTAACTGTATTTTCGACATGACCTTCACACTCCTTTTTCTACTCACATCGTACCGGGACGCCCGCCTTCCCGGCAAGGGCGGCAAGCTCCTGTACCCGCTTTTCCGGAAGGGGGCGTACATCCTGAAACGGGTTTGGCTTTCCGAGACTTTTGTATTTTGACGCGCCAAGAGGATTGAAATTAAGAAGTTCGTAATACTGTAAACCGGACAGACCCTGAAGAAATTCCGCGATGGAAGAGATATTTTGCTCCGTGTCCGTTATGCCGGGAACAAGGGGCGTGCGTACAATAAAGGGAACTCCACACGCGCTTAATCTATGAATATTATCCACGATAAGGGCATTATCCGCGCCTGTATATTTTTTGTGAAGCCCGCCGTCCATAAGTTTCAGGTCACACATCACAAGCTGCAGTTTTTGTATAAGCGGCTGCATATAGTCAAAAGGGAAAGCCAGATTTGTTTCCACAGCCACGGGAACATCTTCCCGGCCACAGGCTGTTACCAGTTCCATCGCCAGAGGAAGCTGGCAAAAAACCTCCCCCCCCGAAATGGTAAGGCCGCCGCCGGAGCCCGCGTAATAGGCTTTGTCCTGCAGAATTTCCCGCATGATGGCCCCCGTCTCCATAACCATACCCGACATGACCATGGCGCTGGCGTAGCAGATATCCGCGCATTTGCCGCAGGTGATGCACAGTTTCGGGAAATAGCGGTGTCCTCCGCCTATCCGTTTATGCGCCTTGGAAGGGCAGACGGTAACGCATTTATAGCAGCCTATGCAGTTATTTTCGTAGTAATGGATTTCCCTGTTCGTACTGATTGTCTCGGGGTTATGGCACCAGAGGCATTCCATATTACAGCCTTTCAGAAACACCGTAGTTCGTATCCCCGGGCCGTCATTCAGTGAAAACCGCTGAATTTCGGTAATCATGCCTGCCATTGCAACAAACTCCTTCCGGAAATAATTATATATGGGCCGGTTCCAAAATTAAAACAGGATATTATTGTGCGCATTTTTGCTCGGCAAAAACCGGGCTTTTCGGGGGTTCCGCCGCTTGCGCGGCCGCTTCGCGCCCCTACAATCCCTTGCGCCCCACGGGCTTTTTGCAATCCTGGAACCAGTTCATTATAATATAAATAAACGGGAAAATAAATTTTTTGTATTTCGTATAAAAAATTATGCAATAGTTGAGGTATGCCCGCTGCAGTTCATTTTTGGCCGCTGCGCTGATAGTGTTTGGGGCTTTGACCGGTGTGCTGTTTGAATGACCGGCTGAAATGCGAGAGGTTATTGTATCCTGCCAGATCGCAGACCTCATCAACAGAGTAATTGCGCAGAAGAAGCTCTTTTGCTTTCATCAGGCGGCAGTTGATGAGGTACTGGGCAGGAGACATGCCCGTAACTTTTTTAAAAAGCGTACACAGGTAAAACTTGTTGATGGCGAATTTCTTTGCAAGAAGATCCAGGCTGATGTCGTTAATATAATTGCGGTGCAGATAGTTGATAACTTCATAAATGCGGCTGCAGTCTCCTTCAATGGAATCCACGGATATGTTATGCGCCTGCCGGTACAGGGTGTTTACCTGTATAAGTAAAGCTCCCAGGGCAAATTTTATCCGCAGATCATGCCCGAACTCGCCTGCTTTCAGTTCATCACCGGCAGCGGCTATCAGAGCCTGATACAGGGCAACAAGCCCTCCGGCGCTTTCTTCCGCCAAAGGCAGCAGAAAAGGATTGCTAAAGGGCCGGAAAAAGAAACACTCCAGTAAATCAGTGCTCGCGGAAGAAAATGCCGATATGAATTCCGGCTTGAAGTATAAAACATACCTGTCATTGACTCCATTCGGCTGCGCCAGGCTTATGTGGTGCAGGTCCATATTATTGAATAGGAGAAGCGTATTCTTTGTCAGCCGGTGTACCCCGTCTCCGACCTGGCAGCGCAGGCCGTCCGACAGAACAAGAAGCAGCTCAAGCTCATCGTGGATATGAACGGTCGCTTTTTCATTGGTATAGCTTACCCTGTGCTTGACGAAGATTGGTGTGTCAAAAATTTCCTTGTATTCCCGGTACTGTTCCAAACCGCGCGGCTCCTCTCTCTGATAGTATATACCGGATGGACAGAAAATGATACTATTTGACACGACCACGGAATAGAAAAATGCTGCGTTTTTCTATTCCGCTTTGAAGTCTTGTTATTATAAACAGGCTTCGCGTGCGCTTGCCAGGAGCCTGTTGCACTTCAAGCTAAGCCATTGCGGGCGTAATGCGTTTTCGGGTCTTCCCGAAAATCGAGGGAGCCGTCTTCGGCTCACATTCATTAGAAGTCCGACAGGCTCCCAGGCGTCAGCTTTTTTTCCTCCGTCTTTGTTTTATGCCCTTTACCAATTTCGCCGCGATGGGGAACTGGGGAACAAGCAGGGCCAGAATAAAAACAATAAAGAACAGGCTGATAGGCCGGGTAAAGAAACTGGCGATACTTCCCTTGTTCAGGATAAGGGCGCGGCGCAGATTTTCGTCCGCCATGTTGCCCAGGATGATGCCGAGCAGGAAGGGCGCGGCGGGATATTTTAACTGCCGCATGACGATCCCCAATATGCCGAACGCAAACATCAGCTTCACATCGAACATGCGGTTACTCACCACAAAAGCGCCGATGACACAGCAAACAAAAATAATCGGCATGAGTATTTCGTTTTTTATCTGAAGTATCTTTACGGTAAAGCGGCTGATGTTGGAAGCCAAAAGCCACATCATAAAGGCGGAGAAAACCATAAAGACCACCACGTAATAGAGGAATTCCGGGGTATCCTGCATCAACAGGGGGCCCGGGCGGTAGCCGTGCATCCAGAAGGCCGCCAGCAGCACCGCCGCCGGGGCGCTGCCGGGAATTGCCAGGGACAGTACGGGGATGATCGCGCCGCCCACTGCGGCGTTATTGCCGGTCTCGGAAGAGACAACCCCGTCAATCTCTCCCTTGCCCCACCCGGTCTTTTTGGAAGAACGTTTCTCCGCCCAGTAGCTGAGCCAGCCGCCGGTATCCTCCCCGACTCCGGGGATGGCCCCCATGGTAACTCCCAAAATAGCGGAGCGGACCACATTGACAATATTCCGCCGCAAAACGGCAAAACCTTCTTTAATGCGGAATTTGGAAACAGGGATGATGGTCCTGGATTCCGGGTTAAAGGCGTCTACGATTTCAGGAAAACCAAAGAGGCCTATCATCACCGGAAGCAGGGAAATACCCGCAGTCAGGTTTATAATTCCGAAAGAATAGCGGGCCATTGAATTGACCGTGTCCAGCCCGACCTGGGAAAACAAAAGACCGATAAAACCGGAAATCCAGCCCTTCACCGGCCGGCCGCCGGAGGTAAGGTTTCCGCATATGACAATGCCGAAAACCGTCAACAAAAACATTTCCTGAGAATTGAATTTCAGGGCGGCCCTGGTAAGCAGGGGGGTAAAGAGCACAACGCAGACTATACCCAGCATGGTACCGGAAAAGGAAGAAGCGTTGGACACAAAGATGGCGAGTCCCGCTTTGCCCTGTCTTGCCAGGGGATAACCCTCAACAGCGGTGGCGGCGGAAGCCGGAGTACCCGGTATATTGAGGAGTACCGCCGACTGGCATCCCCCGGAAATTGCCCCGATATAGACGCCTATCAGGATGAGAACCGCCAGAGGGCCGTCAAATGAATAGGTTAGTCCGGTAAGCAGGGCCACCGCCATTGTCGCGGTAAGCCCCGGCAGCATACCGAATATCAGGCCAAGCAAAACCGAAAGAAATAAAGAAACAACCCCTACGGGAGAAACAACAACATCAAGGGCCATCGAAATATAGTTAAGAGCGGACATAATTTCTCCTTAGGGCAGGGGAACCCGGAACGCAACCTGGAAAAGCAAAACAATGCCTCCTATACTGCATCCCGCGATAATGATACACTTTATGAGGCTCGACGCTTTGAGGTATGCAAACACGGCGAATAATAAAGAAAGCGAAGCCAGCCAAAAGGGAAGAAACTCCAGCAGGATAAAAATATAGACCCAGAACATGCCAAGGGCCGCCGAGGAATTCAGAAAACGCTTTGATTTAAGCCCCCTGGGAATCGCCTCACATACCTGTCCTGCGCGTTCTTTTACCGAGCTGCCCTTGAGGGATTGAACCAGCAGGGAAAGGGCCAGCAAAAAAACACCGCCGGCAATAATAACCGGCATCAGCCCGGGCGAGGCATAAAAAACTTTTCCGGAACTGACATAATACCCGTAAGCAAGAATAACGCTGAAAATACTCACTCCAAGAAGCAGAACGGCGGTTGCGAAATCCAAATGCTCTTTCCCGTCGGAACGGGCGGCCCCGGTTACAGGATCAATTCCGGCAAACCGGTCTTCATCAGCCGGTTCCTGAGTAGTTTTTTCCTCTGCCATATATCCCCCTTCAACAGATACAGATAAAACCGCAGAGAACTCAGGAGGCCGCAGAGGATGAATGAAGAAATAAATGGTAAAAAAGCCCGTTCCCGCCTTGCATGTTACCGTTTTCTCCTATTCTCTGCGTCCTCCGCGCTCTCCGCGGTTAAATTCTTTAAGGCCTGGGAATTCCGAAATCCGCCGGGGGTTTTGGTGCCGCGCCGCTGTCGTACAGAATCCAGCCCTTCAGCTTGGCGTCCGCAATAGTCAAAGCATTGCTCTCGTCAAGGGTCATGGCCTGAAGCACCACGCCCTTTTCGGCGGCGAATTTTTTGGCCGCTTCGGTCTGGCAGGCTTTGAGGTACGCGGATTCAAGGATCTTTTGGGTTTCCTGGGGAACATCCGAGGGGAAGAGCAGCCCAAACGCGTCTCCGCAGGGCAAAATCTTTGCCGCGGCGGGGTAGGCGTTTTTGATACTGGGGATGGTATAACTGACCCCGTCCAGTTTGAGATCATCCACGGTAAGGGTGGCCAGAGCGATGAGATCCCCGGAACGGAGCAGGTCAATCATTTCGTTTGAAAGCTGGGGGGTAAAAACCACTTCCCCGGCCAGTGTCGCCGTTACCGCGGGGGCTCCGCCGGAATAGGAGATATGCTCGTAATTCTTTAATTCGGGGATGGCACTTTTCAGCACTTCCATGTTGACAAAACCCGAGGAACCCACGCCGGCCGTGCCGCCGGTAATTTTGCCGGGATTGGCGGCGATGGCGTCCACAAGCTGTTTAATGGTCTTATAGGGAGAATTCTTGTTGACCGCGATGATGCCCGGTACATAATAGGCCCCCAGGAAACTCCAGTCAGCCGGTTTCCAGTTTGCCAGGCCGAGGATGCCGTGGGTATAGGGCGTGGCGTTCGCGATAAGGGTATAGCCGTCATGGGGTTTAAGAAAGCAGTCGTTCATACCGACGGTTCCCGTAGCGCCGGGGGTATTAACCACAGTAATTTTTACCCCCAAGGTTTTTTCCATATCGGCCGCCAGAAGCCGTCCGATAAGGTCCGAGGAGCCGCCCGGATTCCAGGGAACAATCAGGGTAATATCCTTTGCGGGAAAAGTCTGTGCCTGCCGTCCGCCGCCAAATACTGTTCCGGCCGCGGCCAGCAGAATCAAAGCCGCGCAAAGTATTTTTCTTGATAACTTCATACATCGCCTCCTATATTAAATGAAAAAATCAATTATCGCGGTTTTCGCCATAATTCTGGTTATTTATTTTAATAGCTGTTGACCGAATTTTTTTGCATATTTTCGATTAAATTTTGCGGTTATTGTGAAGCTGTCACCCTGTAAATTCTAAACGCCGGAGTATAACGCCGGGAATCCCAATATTCGCACAATTTTCTTTTCAAAAACAAAAACCTGAATATCCCCTGGGCCGTATCATATAAGAAAACGGAGGAAATAATCGTGAGTACAGTACAAAATACCGGATTCGGCATTTTGGGCCTTGGGATGATTGCCGAATTCCATGTCAAGGCAATCAGTGAAATTACCGGATGCCGTTTTGTCGCGGGCTTCGATACTATTCCGGGAAGGGCCGCGGCCTTTTGTGAAAAATACGGCGGCAAGCCTTATGAGGACCTCTCAGCCTTTCTGGCGGATAAAAATATTGATATTGTTACCATTGCCACCCCATCGGGCCTGCATCTTGACGGGGCTGTGGCGGCCCTGCGGGCGGGAAAACATGTCATTGTCGAAAAACCCCTGGAGATTACCAGGGCCCGCTGCGACCTCATCATCGCGGAAGCCAAAATCAATAAGGTCAAAGTGGGAACCATATTTCCCGCCCGCTACCACGCCCCTTCAAAAATCATCAAGAAGGCCATAGACGCGGGGCGGTTCGGCAAAATCGTACTTGCCGACGCCCAAATCAAATGGTACCGGAGCCAGGAATATTATGATTCAGGAAAGTGGCGGGGTACCTGGCAGTTTGACGGCGGCGGCGCTTTGATGAACCAGAGTATTCACGCGATTGACCTCCTCCAGTGGTTTATGGGTGATGTAAAAGAAATTTTTGCTTTTACCGCTACGCTGGCCCATGAGCGCATTGAGGTCGAGGACTCCGCGGCCGCGGCATTGAGATTCGCCAACGGCGCTCTGGGGGTTATAGAAGGTACTACCGGCGCTTATCCGGGCTTTTTAAAGAAAATCGAAATTTGCGGCTCCCACGGCAGCGTTATTATGGAAGAAGAGAATATTACCGCCTGGCAATTTACCGATGAGCGGCCCGAAGACGCTGCCATACGGCGGGATTACGCCGGCGCGACCGCTACAGGGGGCGGCGCTGCGGACCCCAAAGCCATAGGCTATCACGGTCACCGCATGCTTTTTGAATCCTTTGCGGCGGCTCTGCAGGACGACCGGCCTGTGGATATAGACGGCAATGAAGGCAGAAAGGCGGTGGAGATTATTGAAGGCATTTACCGGAGCGCGAAAACCCGCGGCCCGGTATCACTGCCTTTGCAGGAATAATCCCGCGCATAGTACCTTGTTTTAACTAAAACATAAGAGCCGGTTCCAAAATGAAAACCGTAATCAGTCGTGCGCATTTTTTGCTCGGCCCATAGCATTTATATACAGCACCTCCGGCGCTTTGTTCCGATAGGTATGATTGTATGTGTGCTATCGCACACACGGAATACGCCAAGGGTTTTATAGGGCCTCTTGCCCTGCTGCACGGTATCCCGCAACACGCTCTCGCGTGCGTTTGTGTGGGCATGCTGCAATCCCTGGCGCGGCCCAAGGGCTTCCAGTGATTTTGCACGGAAAAATTGGCGCCCCCGGACCTTCAGCCCGCGATTGACAAGTACGGCTTTTTAGTAAATTACGATCAGCCGCACTCTCGGCGATTAATTTTCTTTTCCTGTCATTTAGAATTGACAAGGTACTATGCGAGCGCCGGAATGACGGGGATTAGTTTCCCATTCCGCGCAATTTTTCTCTGGCCTCCTGAATGTCTTTCTGTAAACTTTCGGCTTTTTCCTCAAGTTCGAATAAATCCGCGGCGCCTGAATTGACGTCTTTTTTTATGCCGTTAACCGCCGTATCCAGCCGGGTTTTTAAGGCGGCGTCCGTTATATGCGGCAGTACTTTGTCCGTGGCGCTGGTCAGCCTGCTTACGCCGCTGCGCGCGTCCATCAGGCTGCCCGCCTTCACATAGCCGACAATGTCCTGCAAGGCTTTTTCCATGTCCCGCGTAAAAGGAACGGGGTCTTCCTTTGCCATGCCCGCCTCATGCCCCGCCATTTGCGCGTAACCCGCCGCCGCTGTAAAGAAAAGCGCCAGTATAAGCAAGCCTCTCATTTTCTGTTTGATTTTCTGCATTTTTTGTAACCTCCGGTTAAATATTTTATCGCATTCAACAAATGCTTTTTATGCGCTTCTGCTCCTCCTGTACCAGACCATGTAAATGCCCGGCAGTATGAACAGGGTCAGGATGGTTGATGTGGCAAGCCCGCCGGTAACAACGATGGCCATTGGCCGCTGTATTTCCGCGCCTGTACCGCCTGAGAGGAGCAGGCTTAAACTTGCCGCAAGGGTGGTGCCGGCGGTCATCATGACGGGCCGCAATCGGGACAGCGCGCCTTGAAAAACAGCGTCCTTCAGCGGAAGTTTCGAACGAAGATCCTTGATTTGCGTTATCATGATTACCCCGTTTTCCAGGGCTATGCCGCCCAGGGCGATATAACCGACCGCCGCCGCGACGGTAAAGTAGGCGCCGCTAAAATACATGGCCAAAATGCCGCCCACAAGGGAAAAGGGAATATTCAAAAGTATCAGAAAGGCGTGGCTCGCGGAATTAAAGGCCATGTAGAGTAAAAAGAACATCAATCCGATTACGATGGGTATAACAACAGCCAGCCGGTCTTTAGCCCTTTGCTGATTCTCATACTGGCCTGTCCAGGTGTATGAATAGCCTGTCGGCAAATCAACCTTTTCCCTGATGACGCGGTTCGCTTCCTCAACAAAGCCCACAACATCCCGCCCCCGGGTGTTCATCTGTATGGTGATGACGGGCATTCCGTCTTCGCCGCTTATCATGGAAGGGCCGTCCGTAATCCGGAATCGCGCAAGCTCGCCCAGCGGCACATAGGCCGGACCCGGAACCGTGGCGGCTATGCCCAGGGATTCCGTCGTTGTCAGCGCTGTGTTTACCGCGGCGGCTGAGGGGGCGCCGCCCCCCATGCCTCCCATGCCGCCGCCTCCCATAGCTCCGCCGCCCATTGTGCCGTCCATGCCGCCTTGTTCCCTGCCGCCGCTTTTTTCCGGCGCGGACAGAGCGCCCGCGGCTACGGGGATAAGAATATCCTGCATGGCGCTTACGCTTTCGCGGTTTTCCCTGGTGTAGCGTACCATCACATCAAAACGCCTGCGGCCTTCTACGGTGGTTGTGGCGACTCTGCCGCCTATTGCCAGTTCTATGGCGTCTTCCACATCCGCCACATTCAGGCCATAGCGGGCGGCTTTTTCCCTGTCTACCTGTATTTCCAGATACGCGGCGCCAAATACCCTTTCCGCCAAAAGGTCGGTAACGCCTGTTATTCCGGCCAGCGCCTGTTCAATATCAAAGGCTTTCTGTTGCAGCGTTTTTATATCTTCCCCGTAGAGTTTTATTCCCAGCTCCGTGCGTATGCCGGTGGACAGCATGGAAAGGCGTCCGGCAATGGGCTGGGTAAAGGCCATGTTGAGTCCCGGTATATAGGTGAGCTGTTCCATCATTTCATGCTCGATGGCTTCCTGGCTGAAACCCCCGCGCCATTCGTCCCGCGGCTTTAAGGTAACAATCGTTTCAATCATGTTAATGGGGGCCGGATCCATTGCGGTTTCGGCCCGCCCCACCTTGCTTACCGACAGCATTACCTCCGGTATTTCCATGATAAGGGTATCCATGGTTTTCGCGGCCTCCATCGCCTGGGTGAGCGATACGCTGGGCAGCATGGTAGGCATGACCAGAAAAGTCCCTTCATTCAGGGGAGGCATAAAAGTCGTGCCGATAAAAGGCGCCAGGGCAAAACCGCCGGCGATAACGATACCGGCCGCGAGGACGGTAAAGCGGGAGTGTTTCAGCCCCCACCGCAAAACGGGCTTATAAAGCGCAAGCATTTTCGCGACAATCCAGGTGTCCTTTTCCCTGATTTTTCCCCGCAAAAGGAAGGTACACAAAACAGGAACCGCGGTAAACGCCACAATAAGAGACCCGGTCATGGCAAAGGATTTCGTCCATGCCAGGGGATTGTAGAGCTTGCCTTCGATGCCGGTCAGACTGAACACGGGCAGGAAGGTAACAATGATAATGGCCAGGGAAAAGAAAATGGGGGCGGCTACTTCTTTCGCGGCCTCCAGCGTTACCTCCACAATGTTACGCCTGCCTCCGTCTTTAGCCAAATGGCTGTAGACATTCTCCACCATGACAATACCCGCGTCCACCATAACCCCGATACCAATGGCGATTCCGCCCAGCGACATCAGATTCGCGGACAAACCAATCCGTTTCATGGCGATAAAGGCGAGAACGATTCCCAGGGGGATTACCAGGGTAACGATCAGGCTTGAGCGAAAGTGCCCCAAAAAAAGTACCAGGATAATCGTTACCAGAATAAACTCCTGTATCAAATCCCCGGTAAGGGTACTGACGGCGCTTTTTACCAGTTCCGTCTGGTCGTAAAACGGTTCTATCCGCACGCCTTCCGGCAGGGCCGGCAGGATTTCGGCTATTTTGCCCTTCACCGCGTCAATAACGCGCAGGGTGTTGACGCCCATACGCTGAATAACAATACCGCCGACAACTTCCTGCCCTTCTTTTGTCAGCGCGCCCCGGCGGAAATCCGGCCCCGCCGCAACCCGGGCGACATCCCGTATATAAACCGGTATGTTATTGTTATGCGCAACGACAATATTTTTTATATCATCGATTGATTCAATAAGCCCCAAACCGCGGATTATATATTCCTGTCCGTTTTGTTCGACAACTTTCGCGCCGAGGTTGGCGTTGTTGGCGCTGATTGCCCCAAACACCTGATTGAAGCTTACCCGGTAGCCTTGCAAAAGGCGCGGGTCAAGGTTTACCTGATACTGTCTGACATACCCGCCTATGCTGGCAACTTCGGCTACGCCGGGTACGCTGCCAAGCTGCTGCTTAATGGTAAAGTCCTGTAGCGTACGGAGCTCCGCCAGATTATATTGGCCGCTCTCCACCGTATACATAAAAACCTGGCCCATCGGCGTACTGACCGGCCCCAATGCCGGCTGCACGCCCCTAGGCAGGCGCGGCAGGGCTTCCTGCACTTTCTCGCCGGTTACCTGCCGGGCAAAATACGGGTCTATGCCGTCTTCAAAAATGACGGTAATCAGGGACATGCCGAACGAGGAAGCCGAACGCACCTGTTTTACATTGGGCAGGCCCCGCATCGCCGTCTCAAGGGGATAGGTTACCTGATCCTGAATTTCCTGCGGCCCCCGGCCCATCCAGTCCGCGGAAACAAGCACCTGGTTTTCGCTCAAATCCGGATACGCGTCAATAGGCGTATCATATATGACAAAAAAGCCGTAGACCGCCGCGAAAATGGTCAAAGCCGCGATAATAACGCGGTTTTTCAGGGAAAAAGTAATTAATGCGTTCATCATATCGCGTTTCTCCTAATTGCCGCCGTGGCCGCCGTGGCCGGCAAACCCGCCCAGCTTCGTCTGTGAATCAATAAGAAAAGCGGCGGCGGTAACAACAATATCGCCTTCCTCCAAACCGCCGCGAATCCGGACATAGCCCCGGGCGTTTTGTCCCGCGACGACTTTTCGCCGGACAAAAGTGTTTTCTTCCGTCTCGACATAAACGATTTGCTCCTCTCCGCTGTCCAGAATGGCTGATTCCGGTATCACCAGGCCGCTGCCAAGCGGCACACTGATTGCCGCGTTGACGAACATATTCGGCTTGAGTTTGCCTTCGCGGTTATTCAGTTCCACACGCACCCTGACGGTTCTGCTGGCATCGTCCAGCACGGGGCTGATGAAAACCACCTTGCCGCTGAAAGTCTCGCCGGGATATGCCTGGCTTGTTATAATCGCGCTCTGACCCGTTTTGACACTGGCAAGGTCTTTTTCATAAATATCCATGTGTATCCATACGGAAGACAAATCGGTTAAACTAAACAGCCTGTCGCCCGGCTTGATATACCCTCCCGGCAAAACATTCCTTTCTATAACCGTGCCGCCAAACTGCGCGTAAAGCGGCATCAGGTCATTCGATTTTCCGTTCTGACGCAGTTCCCTGATATTGCGCTCCGGCACATTTAAAAGTTCCAGCTTCCTCCGCGCCGCCTCAATAAGATTCACGTTAACGCCGTCTATCGCGGGATCTGAATCCCTGAATGTTTCCGCGTTTCCCAGCGCGAGTAAATATTCCTCCTGCGCGGCTATATAGGCGGGACTGTACAAGTCGGCCAGTATCTGTCCCGGCGCGATATATTCCCCTTCGGAAGCCACATACAGTTTTTCAAGACGGCCCTCCACGCGGGAAGTAATATACCTGCGCCCGTTTTCATTCATGGTAACTTTGCCCGTTGTCCTGATATCCTTTGTCAGGTTCCGCACGGCGGCGCGCGCCGTCTGTACGCCGGACACCTGCCTCGCTCTGGTATTCATCGTTACCGTATCCCCATTCGTTACTATCGCGGAGCCGGAGGCAGGCGCGTCATGAGCGGAAGCCGTGTTTTCGCCTGTATGATCCGCCGCCGGTTTCTCCGTGGAATTGCCGCAGCCGATAACACTCATAAGCAAACCAATAACAATCGCGGAAAAAATCAGCGCCTTCTTATTCATTTTTCTCTCCTTCCATTCCTTTCATTATTCAGAGGCCGCCCGATTATTCTTTCAATTTCAGCCAGCGCTTTTTCGTAATCCACGCGGGCCTTGTAATAATCAAGCCGGGCGTTGCGCAAAGTAACAAGGCTGTCA
>JAISQU010000256.1 GCA_031274005.1 Spirochaetales bacterium | reverse complement strand
TTTTGACCTTCATAAACTACAATAGCTTTATAGGGCCTCGGTTCTGGCACAATCACGGAATAAGAAAATGCGGCATTTTCTTATTCCGTTTTTAGTATCACACGCTTTCGCGTGCGTTTGTATGGGCATGCTGCAATCCCTGGCGCGGCCCAAGGGCTTCCGGTAATTTTGCACGGAAAAAGAAGTTGCACCCAGACGGCAGGGCAGGGCTTGCAATATGCGCCGGGGCGTGTTACTTTATATGTACACGGGCGCGTTTTCCGGGCCGGGAAAAAATTGCGTGTCTTTTTTCATAAACGCAATTGACAAAATATCTCAAAAATTATACGATACTAAATATATTAAGAAAAGCTAACTATATTAGGAGGATCACATGGGTATGTTTGATTTAAAAGGCAAGATAGCGCTGGTAACCGGCGCTTCCTCGGGGCTGGGTGTTCAATTCGCGAAGGCTTTGGCGGGACAGGGCGCGGATGTAGCGATTCTGGCGAGGAGGCAGGAAAAACTTGATGAGGTGAAAAAAACCGTCGAGGGTTTGGGCGTGCGCTGTTTCGCGGTGAAATGCGATGTGCTGAAGAATGACGAGATTAAGGCCGCCATCGCCGCGATAAAAGGGCATTACGGGCGGATTGATATTCTGGTGAATAACGCGGGTACCGCGCGCAAGACGCCTGCCGAGGCTCAGTCTGACGATGACTGGAACGCCGTTATCAATACCAATTTGAACAGCGTGTATTTCATGGCCAGGGAAGTGGGGAAGGTTATGATTGAGCAAAAATACGGCAAGATTGTCAATGTTGGCTCGATACACTCAAGCGTCGCCATGGCGCCCAGCCCCTTGAGCGCCTACTGCACATCAAAAGGGGGCGTGCTGATGCTTACCAAGGCGCTGGCAACCGAATGGGCGAAGTACAACATCACCGTAAACGCCATTGGGCCGGCGTATTTTCCGTCCGAGATGACGGAGGCGTCCATGGGCAATCCCGAATTCGAGAAGATCGTAAAAACCTATTGCCCGATGGGGCGCGCGGGAAAAACGGGAGAACTGGATGGGGCTGTCATCTATTTCGCGTCCGACGCTTCCACCTATACAACAGGCCAACTGCTTTCGATTGACGGCGGCTGGACGGCGATTTAACCATCCGCCATCCCTGGTCTTCCCTGGCGGGGGCCGGGGTATGGCGAATGTCTCTACTATCCCCCGGCCCGCGAGACCGGAAAGGAAAAATCATGGGAACTCAGGCAAAATTTTATGGATGGAAACTTGTTCTTGTCGTTTGGCTGCAATATTTTCTGAATATGGGTTTGGGGCTTTACGGCAGCTCCGTAATCGGTTCGGTTATGCTTTCAGAGGGCGCGATGACCCGGAACATTCACGGTATTACCTTTACGCTGCTTGTCCTGTTTATGGGCGGCATCGCGATTTTTGTTTCGCTGGTTGTATCAAAAATGGGCGTGAAGATTTCTTTTGTTATCGGTTCGTCGCTCATCATGCTGAGCTCGCTGTTTCTTGCTTTTGTGGCAAGCCAGCCGTGGCACTATCTTGTCGCTTTGGGCATTGGCATGGGGAGCGGTATTGCTTTCGGCTCGGTGGTGGCCCTGGCGACTACGATTTCGCGCTGGTTTACCAGGATGAGGGGGCGCGCCATGGCAATCGCGCTTACCGCCTCATCTTTCGCGGGGCTTATCTTCGCGCCGGCGATTAACTTTCTCATCCAGTCTGTGGGTCTTACCTGGCGGCAGACATGGTTCATTGTCGCCTGCGCTATGGTTATCCCCATCGCGGCCGCGCTGCTGTTTGTCAAAGAATTTCCCGCGGACATTGGGCAGGTTCCCGATGGCGGAGAGGGCAAGGCGCCGGAGAAGAACCGCTCGTCGGACGCGCTCCGCACTTCCTATGACTGGACTCCGGGCCAGGCGTATAAAACAGGCGTTTTTTGGATTATCGTTATCGCTTCCTGCATTACGCAGTATCCTTTCGCGTTCTTTTCGACTCAGTGGATTCCGGCGATGCGCAGTTTTAACTTTGACCCGCAATACGCCGCGTTAGGCGTTAGCGTGTTTACCATTATGAGCTTTCCCGCGCGGCTCGCTGCCGGCGCTCTGCTGGACAAGATCCGGCCCAAATTTGTGTTTATCGCGGGTTTTGTCTGCACGGTTATCGCGTATATTCTGGCGCTGGCCATCAGCCCGCAAACGTTTTTTCTTGCCTACGCGTCCGCTACATTTGCCGCTTTCGGATTCGGGTTTTCCTATGTGAGCTACCAGACAGTTACTGTCCAGTTCTATGGCATAAAAGCGTATCCGCGGCTGAACGGGATTGTGCTGACCATCGCGTCCGTTGTTTCAGCCCCGGCTTCCCTCGTCGCGAGTTCGCTGTTCGGTTCATTCGGGAGTTTTACTCCCGCGTTTGTTTTGAATATATTCATCGGGGCAATAGGGATTGCGCTTCTTTTCTTTTTGCGTATGCCGAAGCCGCCCGCGGCTTCCGCCTGAGCGGTAAAGTGAATCGCAAAGGAACACAAAGGCGAAGGCTGGTCTCAGCGGAAGACCGTTGCCGTTTGCCTGCGTGCACGGGTGCGCCAATTTTTTCCGTGCAAAATCACCGGAAGCCCTTGGGCCGCGCCAGGGATTGCAGCGTAAATCCTTTTGGCATAGCCAAAAGATTGAAGCGGAAAGCCGGCGTACAGCCCGCCTAAAGGCAGGCTGCCGGGGTATAGCGGCAGGGCTTGTGTATACGCCGGGCCGTGTCGCTTTGTT
>JAISQU010000245.1 GCA_031274005.1 Spirochaetales bacterium | reverse complement strand
AGCAATTGCCGTGGTGGTTATGTCCCATCCGCACATTTCCGTGAAAGCCTCCGCGCTTGGCGCGGAGAAAAAGTCCCGACCGGAAATTGGGGTGAAAGTCCCCATGACGCTTCGGGCGTGTCGCCAAAGCTCCTGAATATAACACAATTGCGAAGCGCAAAAGCCCGTGGGGCGCAAGGGATTGAAGCATGCCCATACAAACGCACGCGAAAGCGTGTTGCAGGATACCGTGCAGCAGGGCAAGAGGCCCTATAAAACCCTTGCCGTATACAAAGGTCGAAGGGCCGAAATCCTTTTGGCGCAGCCAAAAGATTGCAGCGATAGCCGGCGTACAGCCTGCCTAAAGGCAGGCTGCCGGGGTATAACGGCAGGGCTTCCATATACGCCGGGCCGTGTAAGCTGGTTTTGCGGGCACACGGCTTCGCCGTGCGATTTCCTGGCCCGTTTTTTTGCGGTTTTGCCGCAAAAAATGCGCGCGAATGATTACGATTTTTATTTTGGAACCTGCTCATATGCTTTTCTCTGCGCCCCCGGCGTTTTCTGCGGTTTATCGTCTTCTCTTGTCCGCCAAAATTGGATAGAACTCAATTTCTAAGCTGCTAATATATTTATGATATATCTCGCTTGACAGGCGCGGAAAACGGGCTTATTATGAGCATCATGATCAAAAGAGAGGGCTAAATTGCTTGGTTTCCTCAAAGTTGATCATGCAAATCCAAAATGAGGAGAACTGCATGAAAAAGGTAGTATTTCTGTGTGCGCTGTTGTGTATGAGCGCGTTCCTGGTATTTGCCGGAGGGTCCGGCGAGAGCGGCGCGGCCACTGCCGACAAACCTATGACCTGGCGGGCTCAGGGTTATGACAATGTGGGTACGGCCAGATTCGACGCCGTACAGTATTTTTGCAATAAACTGAAGGAAGCCTCCGGCGGAAGGCTTATTGTTGAGCTGTATACCGCCGAAGCCCTTGTTCCCACGATGCAGGCCCTTGACGGTGTTAAAAACGGAATTGTTGAGGCGGCTTTTACCGCTCCCGACTATCAGGGCGGCAAAGAACCCATGCTGAAACTTCAGGCGTACCGCCCTGCCGACCCCTGGAGCGATTATCAGCACGCGGAGGAATTTTTTGAACGGTATGAGTATCTTGCCGAGAAAGCGTGGACCAACCTTGGCGTTGGGTACGCGGGAACCGTACAATTTCAGCCCAACGAAGCCGAACACTCAAACAAGGAAATCCGCAAAATCTCCGACTGGCAGGGCGTTAAAATGCGGACCGCCGGCCTGGGGCAGGAACTTTTTACGGCCATGGGCGCTTCGGTTGTTACCATGCCCATGGGCGATATTTATCAGGCCATGAAACTCAACACCATAGACGCTTTTGAGGCGGGCGGCTATTCCGATAATTATCAGAACGCCCTGCATGAAGTGGTAAAATACAATATCGAACCTGCCCTTCACTGCGGCGCGTCTGTTGCCACAGAATCTTTTATCATTACACCCTCGGTATGGGCAAAGGTTCCTCAGGACATCAAAGATAAAATCCCCGCGCTCGCGAAGGATGCCAGACGGTACAGCTATGAGATGCTGGACACCATGAACAAGGAATTCAAGACGAAATTTGAAGCCGCCGGCGTAAAAACCATTATCCTGTCCGGGGATGAAGTGGCAAAAGGAAAACTTGCTGCGGCACAGACCCTGAAACCCTACTGGAAGTCCAGCGCCCTGTCCGCTCAGTTCCTTGATGAGTATTGCAAATATCTGCGGGAGAAGGGCTGGGAGGATATTGCGAAGGTTATCGAGTCAGGAAAATAAAAGCTGCCGATTGTTTATTTTTGTTTATTAAGGGAGTTCACCGTCCGGGTTATCCGGGCGATGAACTTGTTTCTGAGGACGCCTTTGATGGTTTAAGGATTACGTTATGAAATTCTTGCAGACAATAAAAAAAAGGCTGGATGCTTTCGGACGGTATTGGTCGCTCCTGGCGTTGCTGCTTGTGCTTTTTCCCACTCTTGAGGCTGTAGTTTTTCGCGCTTTTTTGAATAAACCTACGATCTGGAGTTCCGAACTTACAACAATGATATTCGGCGTATATTTTATGATCGGCGGCGCCAGGTGTGAAGCGGATAACGGACACGTCGTCATGGATTTGTTCTCTTCGCATTACAGGGGGTATCTGCGTATTGTGTATGAGACCTTCAGCCTTCTGGTATGCGCAGGATTCTGTGTTTTGCTGATCTACTTTGGGGGCAAATGGGCCCTCGACGTTATGATGACAGGCGAAAAATCAGAAACCATTTGGGCGCCGTATTTGTGGCCTTCCCGTCTTGCCATACCCCTGGGATCCCTCATGCTTTTTATCCGCACCTTTATTACATATACAGAAAGGGTTCAGAATACGCTTTCCGCGCTTAAGGAGGGGAAATCTTAAATGGATTACGCAATAGTTCCCATCATAATGTTCGGGTTTCTTATCATAGGGTTATGCATCGGCATTCCGGTTGTTTACACAATAGGCGGCGTCGCCATAGGGTCCGCGTACTTTTTGTGGGGGACCAATTCGATTTTCGGGCTGTGTACCGCTGCTGTGGGGACCATGAACAGTTGGTCGCTTCTTGCTGTGCCCCTGTTTGTTTTTATGTCCATGATTCTGTTTGAGACCGGCGTTGTCGAAGAACTCTACGATACGTTCTACCGGTTTACAACAGGTCTGCGGGGCGGGCTCGCCGTGTGCTCGGTTCTGGTAGGAACCCTTATGGGCGCGATGACGGGGGTTGTGGCCGGTTCGGTTATGGCTCTTACAACACTTGCCCTGCCCCAGATGCTAAAGTACAAATACAACAAGAATATCGCCATGGGGGCGGTCATGGCGGGCGGAACCCTGGGTCAGCTTATTCCTCCCAGTACAAATATGATTGTTTATGGTACCGTAACCGGGGTTTCTGTGGGCGGAATGTTCGCGACCGGCCTGAGCTGCGGTTTTTTGCTTTCTTTCTTATATTGCGCCTACATACTTATCCGCTGTTTTTTCAACAAGAGCTTCGGCCCCGCAATGCCGGTTGAAGACAGACTCCCGCTTAAGGAGAATATGAAAAAACTCTATGTTGTTATTCCTCCAATAATTCTGGTTGCTTCGGTTCTGGGTTCCATTTTCGGGGGGCTTGCCACACCCACGGAGGCCGCCGCAGTGGGGTCTACCTGCGCTCTCGCGCTGGCTGCTATCCGCAGAAAACTTACCCTGACGGCGGCGCTCAACGCATCGCTTGCTACGCTTAAGACAACCGCTATGGTGGGGTTTATCTCCTTTGCCGCTTCTTTCTTTGGGCAAGTCTTTGTCGCCGCGGGAGGCAACAAATTCATCATGAGCCTTGCCGGTATAATTCCCTTTGGTTCCTGGGGAGTTTTGTTCCTGACGATGATTATTGTGTTTATTCTGGGAATGTTTCTTGAGTGTATGGCCATCATTATTATCTGTGCGCCGATTTTTACTCCATTGATTGTCGCCGCCGGAATTGACCCCCTGTGGTTTGCCATACTCTTTATGGTGAACATCCAGAGCGCCTACCTTACGCCGCCTTTCGGGCTGTCCATCTATTATATGAAGGCCGCCCTTGATCCGAAAATGGGCCTGCGGCTTAAGGATATTATGTCTTCAACTTTTCCCTTTATCGCCCTGCAGATGACCGGGCTTATTCTTTGTCTTGTCATTCCCCCTGTGGCGATGTGGGGAACAAAGGTTTTTATGTAAGGGTTACATATTTAGGAGGTAATTTCGTTGAAAGTATTAATTCTTGGCGGAACCGGCGTTATCAGCCGCGCCATAACCGAAAATCTGCTTGCCGGCGGGTACGATGTCACGCATTTTAACCGCGGAACAAAATCTGTTCCTTTTACAAAGGCTGTACGCCTGATTTCAGGTGACCGCTCAAAACCGGGTGAACTTGAAAAGGCCGCGGGCGCGGAAAAATTCGATGCCGTTATCGATATGATCTGCTTTAACAAAAAAGACGCGGAAGAAACCATCCGCGCATTCCGCGGCAAAACAGGCCACATCATCATTACATCAAGCGTCGCGGCCTACAAGCGGCCCTATCATTCGCTGCCCATACGGGAAGACGCGGAAGAGCTTTTTACCGACCCGTCTTTCGGTTATGCTTTTCACAAGGCGGAGCTTGAGCGTTTTCTGTGGGACCTTATCGGCAAAGAGAAACTTCCCGTCAGCATTTTAAGGCCGTCCCTTACCTTTGGCGTGGGAGCTCCGAATATCGGAGTATTGCGCCAGAATTACGGCGTCATTGAAAGGATACGCAAAGGCAAACCGGTTGTGATGTTCGCGGACGGTTCGTGCCCCTGGTCCTTTACTTTTGCGGAAGACTTGGCGAAAGCCTACGCCGCCCTTTTGGGTAACACGCGGGCTTACGGGCAGGCTTTTCACGCGACCAGCGACGAGCTGTGCCGCTGGGAAGACCTGTACCTTGAGTTTGGCCGTCTTGCGGGTGCAGAGCCGAAGATTATCCATATTTCCAGCGAGCTTCTTATGAAGGCCGCGCCGAATCTCTGCGCGCACCTGTACTACGAGAAAACTTTTCCGGGAATTTTTGATAACACAAAGATCCGCTGCGCTGCCCCGTCGTTTAAAACAACGATTTCCCTTCGGCAGGGCTGCAAGACCCTGTTTGACTGGTGGGAAAAAGAGGCCCGCGCGGTGGACCCGGAAAAAGACAAACTGGAAGACGATCTTGCGCGGGCGTACGAAAAGTTCGCGGAGTCCGTTACAAACATCTACACAAAGTAGCGGGGGCTTTGCGGACAAAAAATTGAGCGGGCGTACAGCGCGCGGAGACCCCCCCGGCCTGCTGTATCGGCCTGCCGCCGGGGTGTGGGTTTTCCCGTAACAAAGGTAAGGGTTACATCCCCGGCAGCCGAAGGCATCTGAGCACTTCGGGCCCGTAAACGGGCTTGGCTGTGCGGTTGGCCGGCCTTCGGGCTTTTGCCGCTTTGAGCCTGAGGGCTTTGCCCCCGAGGATCAGGACCGCCGCTTTCGCGTAACGGTTCAGCACCCGCACAGCGTATTTGCGGTTATAGCCGGTTGTCCTGACAAACTCGTCAAGGATAACGGTTTTCTGTTTTTTCCCGGCCTGCCGGCAGCGCGTGCAGACTGCCTGGGCGACTGCTTTTTTCTCTCTCGTGGTTAACCTCATTTTGACCCCCGGCAGACAGTTCTACCGGAAAATCCCGTAGTATTTCGGTTACATTTTCAAAATGAGGCAAAACCTTTTTTCGGTTACATTTTCTATGAGGCGCCGGGCGCCGCGACCGACTTGCAAAACAGGATAAACGCATAGAATTTTTTCTTATATGGAATTTAGATAAAATCATGGAGAAACTAAGATTTTTAACCACCGACCACACGGAAAACACAGACTCCCTGTTCAAAATTTCCGCTTTTGTCCGTGTTGTCTGTGTCGTCTGTGGTTAATTTCTCTGTTTTTTTCAGATTTTCATTTCTATGCGTTTATCCTGCTGCCCCGGATACCAACCTTGACAAAAAAATCCATCCGGTGTAAAACCTACCCATCAAGAAAAAAGGGTGCAAATGAGCCGAACCGTCCCGCCTGGCGGACAACATGCCGCCTCCACAAGAGCCGCTCCGAGGGTTTCCTTAATCGTTCTTTTTTTCACGGTATCTTCCCTGTCCTCCTTTGCCCAGGAACGCGATGCTTTTTTCGCCGGGGGCTTGGCCGAGACCGCTTTTTTCAG
>JAISQU010000229.1 GCA_031274005.1 Spirochaetales bacterium | reverse complement strand
TCCGCAGCGTTTTAAATCCGCGCTTCGCGCGGGGCGCTATCACAAATCTATTTTCTTTTATTTGGAGGAGTTTATGAAAAGACACGTAAAACTTTCGGTGTTTCTCTTGGTTCTTTTGGCGGCCCTGGTTACCGCAGGCTGTTCGCTGGGCGACGATGATAATGGCGGGCCCGGTTATACGGATAACCCGTTGACGGGAAGCCTGACGGCGGCTACCGCCGCGAAAATCTTTGACTACACGGAAAAAGCCGATGGCGTAACAATAGACAAATTCAAAGACGCCGATGAGCTTGAAGCCTATCTGAACCTCGCGCCCCGCGGGGCAAAAGACCTGGCCACTACGCGGTTTGTTATCGGAACAATCAACAGAAAGCCCGTTGTAGCCATAGGCGCGGGGGCTTTTGATGAAAGCGAAGGGGCCGCCGCTTTACCCGATGAACTTGCAGATATTAAACTTCCTGAGACAATAAAAGATGTGGGTTCGGGCGCGTTTAAGATAACTTCCGTAACCATTAGTCTGCTTATACCGGAAACCGTACTTACTATTCTGACGGAAAATGACCCGGCCATTTTGTATGAGATTGTTGTGGATTGCAGTATTCCGATAAAGGAGGTTACGGCGGAGTCCGAAGAGGGCGAGGAGCTTGATACTACCCCGCCTCAGGCGTATAAGATAGTGATGGCAGATATGACCAACGGCACGATAACAGCAAGCCCCAAAAGCGGCGTCGAGAACGTCGAAATAACCCTGACGGTAAGCCCGGATACAGGCTGGCGGCTTGAAGAGAACGGCCTGCGTGTGTTTTACGGGGAAGTGCCGGGAACTGCTGTTACCCTTACCGCCGGGGAAAACAATGTATACACTTTTACCCTGCCTGCATCCGATGTAACGGTAAGCGCAGAGTTTGAAGAGGGCCCGATTCAGATAAACAGCCAGGCGGATATGGCGAAGATAGGAACTCAGGCGGATTATCCTTCCAACGGGAAGTACGAACTTGCGGCCGATATAACGCTTTCAAACTGGACGCCTCTGGGAACAGGAGACGCCCCGTTCAGCGGCGTTTTTGACGGCGCGGGACATACGATTACCATGACGGAAAATATGTCTTCCGTGTCCGGCGGAACCGCTTTTGGACCTGACGATGATAATGATGGTAATGCGGATCCTTATTCTCTGCGTGCGGCTGGTCTGTTCGGCGTTACCGGCGGCGCGGATATTCGTAATCTGACGGTACGCTGGAACGGCAGCGCGCTGTCTTATTCTTTTTTCGAGTGGCTGGGTGCGGGCGTTGTGGTGGGCTTTGCGAAAGACACGCGGTTTACCCGCGTCATGGTAACAGGCGAAACTTTCTCTGTTACAGCTTCCCTGATTGGTTATGTTGGCGGTTTTGCCGGAATGACAGAGGGCGGCGGTGGAATTTTACAATGCGGTTCGACAGTCGATGTGAACGTAACCGCGCAGACCGAAGGAAACTTTATCGGAGGTCTCGTCGGAACCAATATTGATGAAATCACGGAGAGTTTTGCCTCAGGCAATGTAAGCACAACAAACTGCGAGGCTATCGGCGGACTTGTGGGAAACAGCAACCTTTCAATTAGCGACAGTTACGCCGCGGGCAGTGTAAGCGTGTCCGGCAGTATCGAAGACAGCTATTTCGCAGCCGGACTGACAGGACAAGTCGAGGCCGATGATGGCGACGTAATAACTATCTCAAACAGCTATGCGCGGGGAAACATTTCCGTAACCGCGGACGGGCAGATCAACCAGGTGAAAATGGCGGGAATAGCCGCAAATGTGGCTATACAGGGCGGCGGCAGCGGCACAATCAGCGGCTGCGCGGCCCTGAACGGCTCGCTTCAACTGGCAAACACAAACGGTCTGTCTGATTCACAGCTCTATATACACCGTGTTATGGGTGACTCTGATCCTTCTCTCACCCTTTCAAATAATATCGCCAACAGCGCCATGACCGGGCCTGTTACGGTTACGTTTACGGATAAGACCGCCAATGGGCGGGACGGCGCTGATGTCTCCGTACCACCGAATAAATCCGATTTTACGGCGCTTGGCTGGGATTTCACGCCCGGCTCCGGCATATGGAAAATGGGCGGAGACGGCTATCCCGTTTTACAGTGGCAGCCGTAACTGCTTTGTTTATCCGTCATTCCGGCGCACGCGAAACGCGACACGCCGGAATGACGGGCTTTAGCGCCGGGCTGACTGAATAGCTGCCAAAATTGGAAAATTTCATATCTGGTTTTTTCACAGCATTCAGTGTATACTTTCGCCCATGAACGAAGACTACGCAAAAATCCTGGACAAACTGGAGAGCGAACTCAGGGCGTTTCAGTTTGAATCTTTTTCTTCCGGCGCGGCCTGGAAAATCGGGGTTTCCCTCAGGGAAAGGGCGTTGGCCGAAGAGAAACCCGTCACCATACATATTGTCAGACACGGCCAGGTTTTATTTCACCACGCCCTTGACGGAACGCGGCCGGACAATGACGCCTGGGTAGAACGCAAAACCAGAACCGTCTGCCGTTTCAACAAAAGCTCCCTGTATATGGGGTTTTTTCTCAAAAAACTCGGCATGACGCTGGATGAAAAATATCATGTCAGCGAGCATGAATACTGTATTCAGGGCGGAGGTTTTCCGGTTATTATAAAAAATACCGGCGTTATCGGAGCGGTTACCGTTTCGGGAATGACAGAAGAAGAGGATCACCTTTGGGCCGCGGACGCCGTCCGGGCGTATTTGAATATCCAGGAGGAATAAAAAATGGTACATAACAAACTCAAGAAAATTTTCGCTCAAGGCGAAGCTGCTCTTGGTACATTCGTCAACTGGAATGTCCCCGACGTTGTGGAAATAATCGCCCTCGCGGGCTTTGATTTTGTTGTTCTTGATAACGAGCACGGCCCCCTGACGCACTCAAGCTCACAGGACCTGATCCGCGCGGCGGAACTCCGGGGAATTACACCCATTGTCCGCATCCCGAACACTTTTGAGAGCACTATTCTTCACACCCTCGACGTGGGGGCTCACGGCATACAGGCGCCCCAGGTAAACGACGCCGAAACCGCGCAGGACATTGTACGGCGCGCCAAATATAAACCCGCGGGCAGCCGGGGCGTGGCCTTTCCCCGTTCCGCGGATTTCGGAATGACGGATCTCTCAAAATATTTTGAGTATGAGAACAGCCAGGTGATGATAATAACCCACTGCGAAAACACCGCCTGCCTTGAAAATCTGGACGCCATTTGCCGTATCCCTGAAATCGACGTTATTTTTCTGGGGCCTTACGACATGTCGCAGTCCATGGGTATAACCGGGCAGGTAAATCACCCGCTGATTCAGGAGGCCGCGCAAAAAGTTCTTGGCGCGGCAAAAAAATATGGCAAGGCGGCGGGCATATTCGCGGGCTCCGGTGAAGCGGCGAAAGATTTCGCGAAACAGGGTTTTCAGTATATTACTGTAGGCACTGACGCTGTGCTGTTCGGCGACAGATGCCGGCAGATAACAGAAGCTTTCAGAAAATAAGTATCCCGCGATTATGACCCGGCAGACAACCATCCCCGCAGTTCTTGCTGAAGCGGCAAGAAAATTCTCTCAAAAAACCTGGCTTGTACGGCAAACCGATACGGGATGGGGTTTTTTGTCTTTTCAGGAAGTCTGCGAAACGGCCCGGTATTTTGCGGCGTGGCTTTTCCGGCAGGGCGTCACAAAGGGAGACAGAATAGCTCTGGTTTCAGAGGCCGGGCCCGAATGGATAACGGCGCAGTTGGGAATATTTTTTCTTGGAGCTGTCGCCGTGCCTTGCTCAACGCGGCTTCTGCCGGCGGAACTGCGTCTGCGGCTGGATCATTGTGAGCCTCGGCTTATTCTGGTTTCCCGTTCCATGGGAGAAAAAACCGCGGCCCTTGCCGACGCTCTGGCCTCTCCTGTTTCCCTTGTTTGCCTTAACGGGGAAAACTCGCTTCCCGGCGCCGCAGCCTTTCCTGAATGCTGTGAAAGCGGAAAAAAGAATTTTCCCGGCGGGGACTTATCCCGCATTGAAGCTGAGCTTCGCGAGGATGATGAGGCGCTTATTCTCTACACGCCGGGTACCGAGGGACCTGTAAAGGCCGTCAGGATAACTCACGCGAATTATCTTGCCCTGAGCGCAGACGCCGCCGGGATTTTTAATGTTCCCCGTATGCTGCGCACCATGGTCGCCGTACCCGCGGATTATTCATCCCTCCATATAGCCGGAATATCCATGACCCTTTTGCGCGGCGTTCCTCTGCTCTTTTTTGATGAACCTGAAACACTGCCCCGGCACCGCCCTCTGCCTCTGGGTCTTCATTATCCCAATCCGGTTTTTTTTCTGTCGGAGCCCTGGGTTATCGAGAAATTCAAAAAGAAAATAATCCGCGCCGTAGAAAGGCGCGGAAGGCTGATGCGCGCTCTTTTTACCCTGGGGATCAGGGCGGGAAAGGCCTATCACGGCGACGGATATAACAAGACGCCTTTTTTTGTGCGGCTTAAATCCTGGTTTCCGTATTATCTTGCAAACCGTTTTGTTTTTGCCCTTGTCAGAAGAGCCTTTGGATGCCGTCTGAGGTTTTTTGCGGGAGGCGCGGGCAGCGTTTCCGCCTGCGATCAGGCTTTTTTCTATGCCCTGGGAATCCCTGTTTTTCAGGGCTACGCCTTAATGGAAGCCCCCGCCGCGGTTTCTTCCAATACGATGCCCGTTCACAAATTCGGCGCTTCCGGATGGGTTCTGCCCGGGGTATCCTGCCGCATTCTGAACTCCGGGGGCTACCCCGCGGGCATAGGAGAAGAGGGGGAGATTTGCGTTCAGGGGCGGGTTGTGATGAAGGGCTACTTTAAAAACGAGGAAGCCACTCAGGAAGCCGTACGCAACGGCTGGCTCTATACCGGCGATATGGGATATGTTGACGAGGACGGCTTTCTGGTTGTAACGGGGCGCAAAAGCAGCCTTCTTGTTTCCCAAAGCGGCGGCAAGTTCTCTCCCGAAATCATAGAAGAGGCAATCGCCTCCTCATCGCCTCTTTTCCGTCAGGTGCTTGTGTACAATAACCGGCGGAAATATAGCTGCGCCCTTGTGGTTCTTGATGAGGCCCAGCTTGCGACGCTGACAGGAAAAAACAGCATGAGGGACCGCAAAGAGATTTTTGAGGTAGTGGCGGAATCTTTTTACGCCTTCACCCGAGACCCCTTCTGGCAGAAAAAGATACCCGAATCATGGAGACCGCGCACTTTTCGTGTTCTTGAAGAAGCCTTCTGCGATCAGAACGGAACGCTCAACTCGGCAAAACAAATGGTGCGGGAAAGAATTATCCGTTCATGCCAGCAGATTCTTGAAAGCATGTATATGGCGGGGGATGAGTCCCCCTTCAACGAGGCGAATCTTGAGGCTGTGTGGCGGCTTGCTCAAAAAACTCTCGGTGTAAAAGTTTAACCGCCTGGTCACAGTGTTCTTCCGCCAGGGCAAGCGAAAGATTTATCTTTGAGGCTCCCAGGGAGATCATTTTCAGGGGAATCCCCTCCAAAGCCGAAAAAACCCGCACAAAAAAGCCTCTTTCTTCCCACAGGTTTTTCCCGACAAGACAAAGAATCGCCTGATTTTTCGACACTTCCACGCCGGCGAACTCCTGCAAATCCCTGACGATTTCCCTGAGGGAAGCGGAACTTTCAACGGTCATGGAAACCGAAACTTCCGAAGTGGCGATAAGATCAACAGGGGTTTTATGCTTCTCGAACACCGCGAACATTCTGCTTAAAAAACCATAAGCGTTCAGCATGCGCGAAGAGACCACATTGATAAGCGTTATGTTTTTTTTGAAAGCGATTGCCCGCGGGCCTGTGCCTTCCGCAACAGGAATAAGAACCGTTCCCGGCTCTTCAGGCGCTTTGGTGTTTTTTACCCAGACAGGAATGCCCTTCTCCACCGCAGGCTGAATAGAGGAGGGGTGCATCACCTTCGCGCCAAAATACGCAAGCTCCGCCGCGCCGGCATAGCTCATCCGCGGAATTGTGGCGGCCCCTGGTATAAGCCGTGGGTCTGTAGTCAGTATGCCGCTGACATCCGTCCATATCTCCACAGCCTCAGCCCTCAGAGCCGCGCCGATAATCGTGGCGCTATAGTCGGAGCCGCCCCGTCCCAGAGTAGTGGTAACCCCTTCTTCCGTCGAACCGATAAAACCCTGGCATACAATAAGTTTTCCCGGCTTTGGTTTGAGTTTTTGCTTTGCCAGTCCGGCTATGGCTTTCATATCCGGCGCTGCGGAAGAAAAGCCGTCATCGGTCCGCATAAAAACGCGGGAATCCACAAACTCCGCCTTATAACCCCTCTGTTTTGCCCTGGCCGCGATGAGGGTTGTGGAAAGAAGCTCTCCGAAAGCCAAAACCGCGTCGGAAGACCGGGCGGAACATTCCCTGAGCAGGGCCAGCCCCTTGAGCAGGGCCAGAAGAGCGCGGCGCATATCCTCAATTTTGCCAATGGCGTCTTCAAGGTTTTTCCCTGAAAGAAAATCTTTGGCCACGGTTATGTGCCGCCCGATAATGTCATGCGCGGCCTTCGCTGCTCCCGCGCCGTCGCCGCTTACCGCGGTCTGCGTTGCTTTTACCAGCGCGTCCGTCACTTTTGCCATGGCGGAGGAAACAAGAACAGGCGCCCTGTCCATGCGGGAAACGGCAATATCAAGCGCGCGGTCAATCATCTCCGGCCCCTGAACAGAGGTCCCGCCGAATTTCAATACGATCATGATATGCATTAAAACACCATATTGGCGCGGGGTTTGTCAAGCAGCCGACACGCGGTTCGCATAAGCGAACCGCGTGTCGGCCTCGGAAATTGCGGTGAAAGCCGCCAAGACGCTTCCGGCTTGTCCACCGACACTCCTGAAAATAACGCAATTGCGCAGCAATTGCCGTGATGGTTATGCCCCATCCGCACATTTCCGCGAAAAATTGCTCTTGACTAGAAAAGCACATTTCGGCTAAAATGACCGCGAATCAGGCCCAGATGGTGAAATTGGCAGACACGCTAGTTTCAGGTACTAGTGCTCGCAAGGGCTTGGGGGTTCAAGTCCCCCTCTGGGCAAAGCATACAAATTTTCTGTTGTGATAAAAAGGTTGCAAAAGCATTGCAGCCTTTTGTTTTGCTTACTACCGGAGGGGGACT
>JAISQU010000203.1 GCA_031274005.1 Spirochaetales bacterium | reverse complement strand
CGCCTGAGGAGCGGGGCTTTTTTGTCAAGGGGGCGGCCAACGGCGACTGGGGGCTTAAAAACCGCCTGGCGAAAATCTTTAACCCCGATACGGGAAATACCGTCATGCTTGCCTTCGATCACGGCTACATTATGGGGCCCACATCAGGGCTTGAACGGCTCGACATCGAAATTCCCCGGCTCAACCCCTATGTGGATGTGCTTATGGGGACGCGGGGCGCGATACGTACATCTATTGATCCGGCTTCGAGCAAACCCATTTGTTTGCGGGCAACCCATGACGAGAGCGTGCTAAAGGACGATATGACTCTCGGTTCGGGCTTCGCGCTCGATATTGAGGAGATCATCCGGTTTAACGCCCAGATGTTCGCCATTCAGACCTTTATCGGGAGCAAGGGCGAGCGCGATTCTCTTGAAGTATTGTGCCGCGCGGTTGATTGGGGCTGCAAATACGGCATCCCTGTTCTCGGCGTTGTGGCGGTCGGGAAGGAGATGGCGCGGACCACGGAGTTCTTTCTTTTGGCGGCGCGTATGCTTGCCGAACACGGCGCCCACGCGATAAAGACCTACTACTGTGAGGGCTTTGAAAAAGTCGCGGCGGCCTGCCCCGTACCGCTCATTGTCGCCGGCGGGAAGAAGCTGCCCGAAAACGAGGCGCTTTCCATGGTGTACCGGTCAATCCAATCGGGGGCGCGCGGCGTTGATATGGGGCGGAATATTTTCCAAAGCATATCGCCCGCCTCCATGTGCAAAGCTGTCCGTAAAATTGTCCACGAAGGAATTACGGATAAGGAAGCGTACGAATTCTTTTTGGAGGAGACTAAATGAAAAAGGGCAATGTCATCACTTACCTGGGCGGGCCTCTTATTATCGCGATTCTTGCGGCGGTAATGCAGGCCTTTGATCAGCTGCTTGCGGCACACACTGTCGTAGGATCCCTGTTGCCGGGCGGCGGATCATGGATCGCCTTCCAGGCGTGGGCTGTGTATTTCCTGGGCGGCTGCAATGTAAAAGGCGGCGTGAAGGGATTTGTCAGTTATACCACCGGCATTCTGGCGTCCATCATCATCATGAGCTGGGGCGGCTCAATAGGCGGGTTCTGGGGAGTCCCCTTCGCCATTCTCGTCGTCGTCATCTTTGCCATCAGCCTTGAAAAGTTTGAGTGGACAAATTATGTTCCCGCGCTGTTTATCGGCGCAGGCGCGTATTTCGGCATAATGGGCTACATAGCCGGTAATGCCGAAGGCGCCCTCCAGGGCAACTTCTGGGCTTACGGCGCGGTGGAATTATTCTACTGCCTGTTCGGCCTGGTATGGGGCTTCCTTACAATCAAAATCCGCGGGGCCTACGACGCGAAATTTAACTAGGAGCCTGTTGCGCTTAGGGCCAGGCCATTGCCGCAATGGCCTGCGAGGTTCAAGACGGCGCAATTTTGAGGAGCAAAATTGCGTGAGTAATGCGTTTTCGGGTCTTCCCGAAAATCGCAGAGCCGTCTTCGGCTCACATTTATTAGAAGCCCGACAGGCTTCTATCCGGCGGCTTAACCGCCGGCACAAGGAGAAAAAAATGTCTGCAAAATACATGCATGTCGGTATTCCGGTAACGAATAAAAAACCCAATATGATTTACAATGAAGGCGCGAAATTTTGGATGAGTAAGAACGTGGACGATTACGACTACAAGATCGAATACCTGAAATTCGAGGAAGGCACGATTTTTCCGGAAATCCTGCACAAGAATCCGCACGTCGCCTATCAGGTTGACGACATGGAGAAATATCTGCAGGAAGCGGATCGCGTAATAGTCGAACCGATGGAAGTAGGCCCAAAAATCCGCATAGCCTTTATCGTCAAAGACGAAACGATATTTGAACTCTACGAGGATAAAACCGGTTAAGCTAAATGAGTAGAGTTTAACCGGTACAAAGGCGAAGCAGAGGAAGCGGATTGCGGAAAATCTTCTTCTGCTAACTTAATCCCAGGTCCTTCGCGTTATAAACATACCTGGGCCGCCTGCCCGAAAAGAAATCAAGGACGGCCGCCGCGGCCTGCGTTGACATGCGGATTGTCGCTTCTTTGGTAAGCGCGGCCGCGTGCGGGGAGACAATGAGGTTCTCCAGGCTCAAAAGCGGGCTGTCCGGCGGCGGCGGCTCCGCGGAAAACACGTCAAGGGCGGCGCCCGCTATTCTCTTTTCCTTTAGAACATCATACAAAGCCCCTTCGTCCACAACGCCGCCGCGGGCGCAGTTGACTATCCACGCGCCCGCCTTCATGGAAGACAGGAGCTTTCCCGTTACCATGCCTTTTGTCTCGGGAATATTCGGGCAGTGCAGGGTAACAAAATCCGCCTCCGCGAAAAGTTTTTCCAGGGCAGGAACAAACACATAATCTTCGCCCTTGAACTTATCCGCGGCATAGGGGTCGTAGGCAAGAATCTTCATGCCCAGGCCCAAGGCGCATTTACGCGCCACAAGGGAGCCTATATTCCCCATGCCGACAACGCCGAGGCTCTTGCCCTCCAGTTCAACAGCCCTGCCCGCGTTGCGCTGCTTCCACGCGCCGCTTCTTACGGCCCTGTCCATAGCCGGCAGATCTTTCGCAAGGCTTAAAATCATGGCTATCGTATGCTCCGCCACGGAAAGGTTATTCACCGCGGGCAGATTGCACACCAGTATGCCCCTTTCGGTGGCAGCCGCCACATCCACGTTGTCAACGCCCGCGCCCGTGCGCGAAATAATTTTCAACTTTGGAGCGGCGGCAATCACCTCGCGGGTAACGCCGGAGGTTGTGCGCAGGATAATCCCTTCGGCCCCTGCCGCGGCGCGCAGAAGGGCTTCCTGCGAAGTATCCGCCGGAATGATAATATCGAAGCTGCCCTCAAGCATCTTCCGGCCTTCGGGATGTATATCCTGGGACAAAAGCAGTTTTGTCATTTAAGGAATCCCTCCGCCTCCAGCACAGCGCGTACTTCCTCAAGCTCCGCGGGCTTCAAAGGCAAAACAGGAACGCGGGGTTCGCCGCCCCTGTAGCCCAGAAGGTTCATCGCGCCCTTGACGCCCGAGACGCTGTATTTTCCTGTTGCCCTTTCTGTTATCGATTTCAGAAGCTCGCTCAGCCTGTTCGCCTCCTCCTTCTTCCCCGCGTTAAACAGCCTCTGAATTTCGCAGCACTCCGCCGGAAGATAGTTCGCTATGGACAGAATGCCGCCAATCGCGCCCACGGTGAGCCCGTAATAATATTTTGATATAGAACCCGCAAGCACATGGAAGGCGGCTCCCTCCGGCACGGCCTTCACATAGCCGGCTATATCTTCTTTGGATGTATCCTTCATGCCCGCGATGTTGGGATGCGCCGCAAGCTCGTGAACGGCCGCGGTGGAGATGATTACCCCGCCGGCAAACCCCGGGGCGCAGTACATCAAAACAGGAATGGGAGAGGCGTCGGCCACTTCGGTAAAAAAGCGGATAAGAGCCTCGTCGTTCATTTTCTTCACATAGTAATACGGAGTCAGCACGCTCGCAAATTCGGCGCCCGCGTCCGCCGCCTTTTTCGTAAACTCAATTGTCGCCCACGCGGATTCCCTGCCCGTCCCGGCCATAAGGGTTTTCCCCGGGCCTTTTTTCTTTACGATAAGCCTCAGCACTTCAAGGGATTCCTCGTCGCTCAGGCTGCGGAACTCTCCGTTGGAACCCAGAGGCATGTAACCCCCAAGATCCGCGGCGTTCATCTTCTCGATGTTAAAAGCCAGCCCCTCATAATCAATTTTGCCATCCTTAAAAAAAGGCGTCATCACCGGAGGAAACACCCCGGACAGTTTTTCTTTCAGGTTTTCTTTTAGAGCCGCCATATTCTCATTTTTCTCCTGCCAAAGTTATTTGAACCGGTTTCATAAAAAACCGGGCCATAGCGCATTTTTTGCCCGGCAAAAAACCGGGCTTTGCGGGGGTTCCGCCCGCGCGCGGCGCGGGCCCTCGGGGTTTGCGGAGCAATCCCCCGGCCCCTCCAATCCCTTGCGCCCCACGGGCTTTCGCAATTTCACCTTATTTCAAAAGAAGCATGGCCACTTTCAGATTACCGAGAGTGGAACATTCCCGCTTCATGTTAAAGTCAAAGCCCTTGAATATCCTGCGCTTAAAATCCTGATACGCGCCCGAGACCATTCCGCCTGTCCAGAAAATATGCGGGTTAAGCGGCATCTGTTTTTTCACTATGCGTATGGTCGTAAAAACCGGATCATACATGCCGACAAGCAGGGCAAGAAGAAGATCCTCGCGGGTGCTCTCAAAGGTCAGCCCCGTAAAAGCGCCCTTCTTTTTGGCAAGGCTGTGCCTGTCGCCCGCGAGGTGAGGCTGAAATTTTACATCCGTTCGCGTGCGGGTTTTCACAAAGTCGTTCAAATATGTGCCGTAAAACTCTTTTTTCTCCAGCTCGGAATAAAATTCCCTGCGAAACCATTCAAGGGCAAAGCCGCCCACGGTAATGGCAAGGTACAGCCACTTGCCCGGCTCCATGGAGGAACGGATGTAATATTTCTCGTGCGCAACCGGAGAGTCTGTTGTAACGGTAATAATTTCGTTGCTTCCCGAAATATTGAGGATGTCGCCGTTGTTCACGGCCCCGGCGCCGTAGGCCGCGCTGGTCGTGTCGTTGGCGCCCATGGCAACGGGGATTCCCGCTTTTACGCCCATCGCCGCGGCGGTTTCTTTCGAAAGCTTTCCCGCGATGCTGATGGACGGCGTTATATCCGGCAGAAGATTTCTGTCCAGGCCGAGCGCTCCGCAGATTTTTTCCGACCAGCCGCCCATGGCGAGGGTTTCGTAGAGCCCGGTAAAGGAAGCGTTCGACGGATCGATAAGCCACTTGCCGACGAACTTTCTGTGCAGAAAGGTATTAAGGTGGCCCAGTTTATATGTGCGCCTGTAGAGTTCCGGCAGATTGTCCTTATACCAGAGCATACTGGTACAGGAAATGCCGCCCGCGAAGGGAAGGTTGCCGTTGATGTTCATAAAGTCTTTTTTCCCCACAGCCTTCAGCGCGAACCTCGACTGTGCGTAACTGCGCCTGTCCAGATGCAGGATAGCCGGATGCAGGGCGTTTCCTTCTTTGTCCAGGGGGATAAACACGGGAGCGCACACGCAGGGAATAAAAAACTCTATTTCGCCGAGATGCTTTTTAAAGCGTTTGCAGCCCTTCAAAAAAGCGGCGTACATGAGCTGGGGATCAATTTGTATATACTGCTTGTTGATGACCTCGTAGGAGTACTCCTCTTTCGCGTCGGCGAGAATTTCTCCCTTTTCGCCCAGCACGGCCATTTTGACCGACGAAGTGCCAAAATCAGCGCTCAGGATTTTCATATCACCGCTCCCCCCTGTTCAAATTAACAATACACAACTTTCAAGAAAACTTCTTGCAAAGCCGCGCGCGTTTTTTCCGGCGCGGAGGCGTCAATAAAAAACACGTCCACATCTTCGGGCTTAAGGCAGCGGTACATACCCGCCGCGCCTATTTTGGAGTGATCCGCTATAACAAAAACTTTTTCCGCAGCGCCGGTCATTGCCCGCGCAATATCGGCGCTCTCTTCGCTTTGCTTGTAAATACCCAGCGCGGGCTTTACCGAATCGCAGGTCATAACGGCAATGTCCGCGCTTATTTCGCGGAAAAACGCCGCCGCGTCCGCGCCGATAAAGTCAAGGTTGCGCTGCCGGAAGACTCCGCCGGAAAGCAGAACCTTCATGTCGCCGCATCCCCCGAGTTCCTCAACAATGGGCAGCGAGTTGGTGATAACCGTAAGATTTTTCTTTTGTTTGAGCCTTTTTGCCAGAAGCCAGCTCGTTGTTCCGTTATCAAGGATCACAACGCCGCCGTCAGGAATATGTTTTTCCGCCTCCGCGACTATCGCGTTCTTTTCGGCAAGGCTGATTTTGCTGCGCTCCCCGAATTTGCGTATAATTCCGGGCAGCCCCGAGAGAATCCGCGCGCCGCCGCGCACGCGGATAATACGCCCCGACTGTTCTATTTCCTCAAGATCGCGGCGTATGGTTGCCTCGGAAAGCCCGAATTCCGCCGTAAGCTCCTCAACCGAAGCCTGTTCGCTCAGTTCCAGCCCGCGGAGTATTCTGGTATGACGCGCCCGTTTTTTGTTTAATTCAATCAAATCCGTATTCATTCCTGCGCACTTCAATCACTTTAAAGGAAGATACGTTATTTGTCAAATAGAATTCATAAAAAAAAATTTTTACGGTTTTTGTGCGATTATTTTTGCTTAACACCCCACCACGGTTACATCCCCATCCCGCGTCCAGATGAGCCGCTGTTCCCAGGCGCATTTGTCCGGGCGGCGGTCAAAGATAAGCAGGTAACAATCCGCGGGGGTTCCGTCCGCCGAGCGCAGCGGCGCGGGGGAAAAACTGTCCCGGTAACGAAGTATTTGTTTTACCCCTTCGGCCATTACCGCCTCAAACGCCCGCCCCTGCCGCAGAAGTTTTATTTCGATAATGTCCCACGCGCCTTTGTACTCCACCGCCAAATCCATACGCCCCCGGCCCGCCGCGTATTCCCGCTCAATCCGGCCAAGGCCGTTGGTAACGCGCTGCAAAAAAGCCTGGAGCAGCAAATGGGGAAAGGCTTCGGAATAATCCGCCTGCGCTTCCCAGGCTTCCGAATTGGTCCGCCAGAAAGCCTGAAACTCCCGCAAAAGATTATCCATATCAAGGGTCCCGTCTTCCTTTTCCCACTTCCACTCCGGCTTCGGTATGGCAAGCTGTGCGCTGTAGGTCATCTCGCGGGCCAGCGTCTCCCGGTAGATGGGATTGGCAACCGCGGGCGTCCCGTCCTCTATGGCCACCAGCCCCAGGTCAAGGCAGAGCCGGAAGGCTTCGCTTTGCGCCAGGCGGATATTCGGCTCCCCGGAAAGCAGGGATTCCATAACGCCCCTGATCGCGGGATCTTCCAGACGGTATGCCAGGGCGTCAAGGTGGGTTTCCCGGGCCAGAATCATCTGCTCCCGCGCCTCCCTGATATGGCCTATGGTTACGGTCTCAGAACTTTCTTCGCCAAGCACCCGCATGGTAGCCCGCATAAACAGGGAATTCACAATCCAGGGCTGGCCCCGCGATTGTTCATACACATAGTCCAGCGCTTCTTTGGTAATTTGCTGTCCCGTTTCTTCGGTTCTTTGGGCAAAAAGCCGTTCTATATCCTTTGGCTGAAAATTGGACAGTACCGCGGAATCGGCCTTGACATTGAAGGGTGAACCTGGGTTCACGGGGACACC
>JAISQU010000190.1 GCA_031274005.1 Spirochaetales bacterium | reverse complement strand
TCCCTGCTGCATCAGACAAAGTTCGACCTTATTCTGCTGGATGTCCTGATGCCGGGGATGAGCGGCATAGAGTTTCTTGAGTACGCGAAGACGCAGATATGGTATGAGAATACCCCGGTTATTTTCGTCTCGTCGGAGAGCGATTTTACGACAATCGGACAGGCTATCAATCTTGGCGCGGAGAGCTACATAAAGAAACCCGTGGAGAAAGATGTGCTGCTTGCGAAGATAAAAGCGGCGTTAAATAAAAATAAATAGAAGGAATGTAAGGTATAATATTCTTATGCGAAGCATCGGAAAAGAGATCCAAAAAACAACCGGCTTGTTTTTGACCGGAATACTCCTTTTATGTATCTCCGGCTGCGGCGGTAAAGACCATCTCTCCTCGCGGGACGAATATCCTGTTTATACATCGTACCGCGATATACCGGGGGTAAGCGAAGCGGAGAGCGCTGCCATTGAGGCCCTCAAGACCCGGCGGAGCGGTTTTATCTATGGTATGAACCTAACCACAGAAACCTTCTATAATGAAAAGGGTGAAATCGGAGGGTTCTCGGCCCTGTTCTGCCGGTGGCTTACGGAGCTGTTCGGCATACCCTTCGAACCGGCCATATATGAATGGGACGCCCTGATAGCCGGTTTGGATTCGGGAGAAATTGATTTCTCCGGTGAACTGACCGCCACCCAGGAGCGCCGCGGCCTTTATTATATGACCGATCCTATCGCCGAGCGGTCGGTTAAATTTATGCGTATCTCCGGCGCCCAGAATCTGTCGGAAATCCTTAAATCCCGATCCCTCCGTTACGCCTTTTTTGAGGGAACCACCACCTATGCCCAGGTTTCCGCCCTTGAACGGAAGCCCTTTGCGACCTTTTTTGTCGGCGATTATGAAACCGCCTACCGGATGCTGAAAAGCGGCGAAATAGACGCCTTTTTTGACGAGGGGGTTGCCGAAGCTGCTTTTGACAGCTTCGGCGACGTGGTGGCGGAAGATTTTTTCCCCCTCCTCTACGGCCCGATTTCCCTGGCGACTCAAAACCCGGATCTTGCGCCTATTATTTCGGTGGTCCAGAAGGCTTTGCGCAGCGGCGCATCCCCTCATCTGAACAGGATGTATATTCAGGGGCAGTGGGATTATCAGCGTCACAAGCTCTTTACCTGGCTCACCGGGGAAGAACAGGAATATATCCGGGATATAATACGGTCGAACCGTCCCGTTCCTATAGCCGCCGAATACGACAATTACCCGATGTCTTTTTACAATACCCGTGAGCGGGCCTGGCAGGGTATTGCCCTGGACGTACTTGGGGAGATTGGGGCTTTTACGGGACTCAGTTTTGTCCTGGTGAACAAAGATCCCGTCGAGTGGCCGCAGATGATGGATATGCTTGAAACCGGCAGGGCGTCCATGATTACGGAGTTGATCTATTCGGAGGAACGGAAAGGCCGTTTCCTCTGGCCCGATGTTTCTTATCAGACCGATTACTACGCCCTCTTGTCCCGTTTGGAATATAAAGATATAGATATAAACGAGGTGCTTTACTCCCGTGTGGGGATTATGCGGGACACAGCGTATGCCGAGGTTTTCCACACCTGGTTTCCGAACCACCCGGATACAAAAGAATATACCAACACCCATGACGCTTTTGACGCTTTGGAACGGGGGGAAGTGGACCTGGTAATGGCCACCAGGAACCTGCTCCTGAGCTTAACCAATTTAGAGGAAAGGCCGGGATTCAAGGCAAACATAGTCTTTAAGTATACCTATGACGCCACCTTCGGTTTTAATAAGCAGGAGTCTGTTTTATGCTCCATCGTGTCCAAGGCCATGCGGCTGATTGATACGGAGCATATTTCCGACAGTTGGACCCGGCGGGTGTTTGATTACCGCAGAAAAATGGCCCAGATTCCCTGGCTTATCGGCGCTTCGGCCCTGCTCCTGTGCCTTATCGTTCTGCTCCTTTGCCTCGTCGTCAAGCTCCTGAGCGCCAGAAAGGACGCGGAGCAGGCAACCCTCGCAAAGAGCATGTTCCTTGCCAACATGAGCCACGAAATCCGTACTCCCATGAACGCTATTATCGGCATGAGCGATTTAATGCCCACGGAAAACCTGACCCCTCTTCAGAAAGATTATTTCGAAGAGATGAAAAAAATGTCCCGGTCGCTGCTCACCATCATTAACGATATTCTGGATTTCTCAAAGATAGAGGCCGGAAAACTTGAAATAATACCGGTGCATTATAATATGTACGCGCTTTACGACAGTATCGCTTCCATGTGCGAATTTATCGCCCAGGGGAAGGGCCTTGAGTTCAGACGGGGCCGAGACCTCGCGGTACCGGAAATTCTCTACGGCGACGAGACGCGGGTGCGGCAGATTTTTACCAACATCGTCAACAACGCGGTCAAGTACACAAGAACAGGCTTTGTATCCTTCACCCTTTCCCGCGGCAGATCGAATAACGGCGAAACCGAATATATCATCGCAGAGATTTCTGATTCGGGCATAGGCATAAAAGAGGAGGATATTCCCAAGCTCTTCGGCAATTTTCAGCAGTTGGACGCCCGGAAAAACAGGGGTATTATGGGAACGGGTCTGGGGCTGGCCATTACCAAAAACCTCCTTACCATGATGAACGGTCATATTGAGGTAAAGAGCGTCTACGGCCAGGGCTCCGCCTTCACGGTATATCTGCCCCTGATTGCCGGCAATTCCGATCAAGTGCAGGACTCCGAACAGAATATGCCCACTGTCATGGCGAAGGAAGGAGTACGGGCGCTGGTGGCCGACGATGTTCCGGCGAACCTGACTGTGGCGCTGGGTTTCCTGGCTAAACACGGAATAGACGCCGAAACCGTGGACGGGGGTATTGATGCGGTTGAAAAACTGAGGAAAAGCGTGGAGAGCGGCCGGCCCTACGATATTGTTTTTATGGATCATATGATGCCCGACCTGGACGGTATAGAGGCGGTAAAACAGATCCGCGCCCTTGCGGGGGGGGCCGCTGATTCTCCTTACGCGGCCATTCCCATTGTAGCCCTCACCGCCAACGCTGTTCAGGGCGCGGAGGAACTTTTCCTTGCCGCCGGCATGAACGGCTTCATCTCCAAACCCATAGAAGGAACAGCCCTGAACGCCGCGCTGAAAAAATTCCTGCCCGAAGAAAAATACACCGTAGCGGATGAAGCCGAATATGAGGATACTCTCGCCGATGGCCAAAACGAACCGCTATTAAAAGAACTCTCGGGTATTCCGGGACTTAATACCAGGCAGGGGCTTCGCTACGCCGCGGGAAACTTTACGACCTACAAGGAAACACTCAAACTGTTCTCCGACGGTGTGGATAATGGCATTTTTATTCTTCGCAGATGCGATGTACTGGAGGACTGGAAACCCTACGCCGTGCAGGTTCACGGCTTTAAGGGTGTCTGCGCCACCATAGGGGCTTCTTCCCTGGCGGAGTGGGGGAAAAGGCTGGAAGACGCCGCGAAGAGCGATGAACAGTATCTTTGCCGCGTGGAAACAGAAGATTTCTGCGACGCCCTTGCTGTTTTCAACGCAGCCCTGCGGGAGACATCGCTTTTCAAAGAAGAAGCGGCTTCTCCCAAAACCGCAATAAACGCAGCGGATTTCGCGGCAAAGCTGGCGGATTTCGCGGACATTTGTGAGGAGGGTCTTCCGGCGCGGGTTAAGGCGGCGGCGGAGGAGATTAAGGGTTTTTTCGTCGCGGACGCGCCCGCGGATTTTGCCGAAACCATAGCTTCCGCCGTAACGGAGGCCGCCGGTCTTGCCCGGTCCATGGACTATGATGAGGCCGCGGAAAAGCTGCGCGCCATCGTTGAAAAAATGAAGTCCGGTTAAAGAAGCGCAGGGGTGCATCAATTTTTTCCGTGCGCCTTTTTTGCTTCGCAAAAAACCGGGCTTTTCGGGGGTTCCGCCGCTGGCGCGGCCGCTTCGCGCCCCTTCAATCCCTTGCGCCCCACGGTCTTTTGCACTTCGCGCAATTTAATTCCATAAAGCGAAGGTAAACGCCGCTGCCCTGGGGCCGACATGCGGTTCGCATAGGCGAACCGCATGTCGGCAGCGGAAATTGCGGTAAAGGTCGCCAGTTCACTTCAGGCGGCGCAGCAAAGCGCCTGAGTGCAACGCAATTGCGAAGCAATTGCCGTGATGGTTATGCCTCTTACCCGCACATTTCCGTGATAGCGCTCCCGCCGGCAGGGGGCCGGAAATTACGGTGAAAACCCGCAGGCCGGCGTAATTATACAATTCCCCGTTCCACTATTTTCTGAACAAGGGCCTGTTCGAGGTTTTCACAAAAAGTATCGCAAAGATTTCGCTGTAAAACGAATTTGACCCGGCCCAGCCGCTTCTTTTTGTCCTTCTCCATCGCGCGCAGGATTTCCGCTGCCGGAACGCCGGAAACTTTCGCGGGAAAACCAAGTTCCGTAAAAAGCCGCGCCGCCCCGGCCGCGTAGTCCCGGCCGGTTATGCCCAATTCCCTGCCGGCGTCAAGGGCGCGCAGGGTTCCCCAGGCAACGGCTTCCCCGTGAGTAAAGCGTTCAAACCCGGTCGCGGCTTCAAGGCCGTGCCCAAAGGTATGGCCAAGGTTGAGGTAAGCGCGCACGCCCTTCTCCGTGGGGTCCTCCCCGACAAACCGGGCCTTTATCAGCAGCGTCCGGCGGATCACATCAAGCAGGAAACCGGCGTCGCCGCGGCATTCGGCGCGGGTAAGTGCGGCTGCCTTCTCCCGCAGGCTCTCATAAAGAGAAGCATCGCCCAGCATGGCGTATTTTACAATTTCCGCGAGACCGGAAAGAAACTCCCTGAGGGGAAGGCTCGTCAGAAAAGCCGGGGAAATCGTAATAGTCCCGGCGGGGTAAAAAGTCCCCACCAGGTTTTTATAACCCCCGAAGTTGATCGCCGTCTTGCCGCCGAAAGAAGCGTCCACCATGGAAAGAAGGCTTGTGGGGATAAGCCGCAGCCCCGCGCCCCTCATAAAAACGGAGGCCGCGAAAGCCGTAATGTCGCAGATCATGCCGCCGCCTGCGGCGATAAAAACAGAATCCCTGGACATACCCCGCGCGAAGGCGGCCTTAAGTATGCTCTCCACCCCGGTCCAGCTTTTTGACTGTTCCCCCGGTTCCAGTACAACAGAGCCTTCCGGCAGGCGGGAAAAGAGGGCCGCGGTATTGCGGTCAAAGACATAGAGGCTTTCCCCGCTCTCATCAAGGGCCGGTAACCCTTCCGTATACACAACGTGGGATTCCCTGCCATCTATGGAGAAAATATCCGTCCCGGTCATAAAAAACGCCTCTCCTTTTCTTTGCGGATTTCGCAGCCCCATATACCGGGGGTGCACCAATTTTTTCCGTGCGCCTTTTTTGCTTCGCAAAAAACCGGGCTTTCCGCTTCAATCTTTTGGCTGTGCCAAAAGGATTTCGGCCCTTGGCCTTTGTATACGCCAGAGATTTTATAGGGCCTCTTGCCCTGCTGCATGGTATCCCGCAACACGCTCGCGCGTGCGTTTGTATGGGCATGCTGCAATCACTGGCGCGGCCCAGGGGCTTCCGGTGATTTTGCACGGAAAAAATTGGTGCACCCATATACCGGATTCGCCGGCTTCCCATGAGCCTGCCGCGCTTAAGGCGGGACCATTGCCGCAATGGCCCCGCGATATTCAAGCCGTCTCCGGCTCACATTAGAAGTCCGACAGGCTCCTAGTGTTCTGTCTTACACAGAAGTAAGAATAACCACGGACGACACAGACAGACACGGACAAAGAAAAGGAGTAGATAATGAAGCAAAATCGTCCTAAATATCTCATAATTCTTTGGGTTTTCCCGATTTTTCTGTGTGGTCCGTGAGGTCCGTGGTTTGACTTCATTAAGCCATTTGTCAACGATACGGTACACTAGTACCTTGATTACACTAAAGACACAGATAAAAACCGCGGAGAACGCTGAGATCGCAGAGGAAGAATGAAGAAACAAATGGTAAAAAAGCCCGTTCCAGCCTTGCATGTACTGTTTTCTCCTATTCTCTGCGTCCTTTGCGCTCTCTGCGGTTAGAATTCTTTTCTTATGATTTAGTGTAATCAAGGTACTAGTCATCTGCCGGCGGGTTTTGCCGGTTCGCTTTTTTCCGGGCCTGACGTTTTTTGCCTTCCAGCCGCGCCCTGCGGGAAGCGCTTGTCGGCCGGGTTGCCCGCCGTTTCGCGTGGGTGTGGCGCGCGCCGCGCAGAAGAGCCTCAAGCCTTTGCAGCGCCAGTTCACGGTTGCGTATCTGTGAGCGTGAGTCCTGCGCCGACACGGAAAGAAGCCCGCCGCCGCTGATGCGGCCCGCGAGCCGCGTTCTTATAAGGGCGAGGTCTTCCGCCGTTAAACCTTCAAGTTTGTCTATGGCAACAGAGGCGGTAACCTTTGTGCTGACCTTATTGACGTTCTGCCCTCCCGCCCCCGCGGACCGGGAAAAGGAAAACCGTACTTCCCGGTACAGCGACGCGCTAAAAAGTTCCGAATCCATAGCGGGGTTATCCGGAAGGGCCTTGCGCTGCTCCGTTCGCGTCCGGATACGCGCCGGATCCCTGCGAGCAGGAGGAAAAAACCGCCAAAACGGGAAACAGAAAAAAAAGCGCGCGCCCTAAAGGCTTTTTCAGCATAGCGGACTCCTGTCAATATTGTTTTGAGAGCGTAGTATACAGGATTTTTTAAATGTGGGGAAGATATTAGAGCCTGTTCAAAATCTCCTTAATAATTCGGAATTTGGGCGCATTTGCGGCGTAAAACGCCGCAAACCGGGCCAGGAAATCGCACGCCGTGTGCTTGCAAAATAGGGCAAAAGCCCCGGCGTATTCCGTGTGTGCGATAGCACACATACAATCATACCTATCGGAACAAAGCGCCGGAGGTGCTGTATACAAATGCCATGGGCCGAGCAAAAAAGGCGCACGGAAAAAAATGTTGCACCCACTTTGTTCGGAAACCCGGCCGGGTTCCTCTGAACTCTATTAACGAAAAATTCCGAAGGATTGTGACCAGCCAATTCATTTAGGACAGAGTTTTTAGAGGCGCCCTTATTCAGGATTTTTTGCCGCGAATTTTTTTACGGCAAAAGCTGTCCCGTAACCGGCGAAAACAGAAATAAAGCGGTCCAGGATGTTCACCGGTATCCGCGCAAGGATACTCGCCGGCAGAACGGAAAACCCATTCAAAATCAGCCCCCAGTAAAACGGCGTCTCCGGCGAACCGGAGGATTCCGGATTTTGGAGAAGCTCGATATTCACATAGGAAATCAGGCCGCCGGTAACGCTCATGAGCAGGCACATCAGCACAGACAGACAAACCAGAACGCTTACGCAGCTTACTACGGAAAACTGAAATTCCGAAGACCGGCGCGAGGGAAACGTAAAAATAATTTTATCGCGAAAGGCCCATACCAGCCAGGCGGCGGCGATGCTGCACAGTACATACAGGTAGATTCCCAAAAACGGATAGCGCCAGAGTCCGATAGCAAGCGTCGTAAGCGCCGCCGTAAGAATTCCGGGAACAAGACCCGCCGCAAAGGTAACGGTAAGGGTAAACACCGTATCCAGAAAAAGCGGGAGCTCCAGTATTTCCTCCATCAGCATACTCGAAAAATAATTCGCCAGAGTAGCGGCAAAGCACAAAAGAATTATTCCTGTTTTTTTCACCCGCGTTTCCCCCTTGCTGCGCGTATACTATACAGATAATACCGCAAAACGCATTTTTCCGGTATACTGTTTTTATGCGGCGTATACTGCTGAGTATTTTCATTCCGGGTTTCCTCTGCCTTGCTCCCGCGATTTTAAGCGCGGACGGCATTTACCGCGCATTGTATATTGCCGCGAAAGACTGGGCGGAAACTGACAAAGCTCTCCTGCGTTATTTTGAAACAGCGGATTCCGGCGCGCAAGAAATGCTGCTGGAAGCCGTGGAAAATTTCCGTATACGGGTCAAAGAGTTTTCCGGCGCCGCGTATCAGGGGAAACTCAAGAATACCGCGTTCCTGCCCAGTAACATTTTACAGGATATTACCGTGCGCGCGGAAAGTCTTCCCGCCGCCATACGGGCGCGCCAAAGACAGGAAATATTGCGCCTGACCACGGACATCCGCGGCCTTTTAACCCAATGGCAGCATTTTAACGCCGATCTTGCCAACAGAATAGCCATGAACTATTTTTACCAGTTTCTTCTGCTTACCCTGGGCATTATCATTTTGTCCCTTTTTCTGTGGCGCAGCTACCGCGCTTTAAGCTTGTCCCGCGCCAAAGAAAAGCACAGCGCCGCTTTTTCCCGCGACTTTATCCTGGCCCAGGAGTGGGAACGCTCCCGCATTTCACGGGATTTGCATGACACGGTAGCGCAGGACTTACGCTGCCTGGGGATGCGCCTTTCCGGCTGTATACGGGCTTCGGATAGCGGCAGCCTTATCACCGTCTGCCGGGAAGTCCTGCAAAAACAAAATGATATTCTTGCGCAGGTAAAAACCATTTGCAACAATCTTGTGCCGCCCGATTTTCGCCAGCTTGGGCTTGTGGGCGCGCTGCGTGTGCTCTGCGGGGAGTTTTCCGGCAAAAACGCGATTGAATGCCGCGTAAGCGTTCAGGAAAATCTTGACATCGAAACGCTTGGCATTGAAAACCAGCTTCAGTGTTACCGGCTGGTGCAGGAATCACTCAGCAACATAGCAAAACATTCCGGCGCGACCGAAGCCGTGGTGGTTTTGCGGAAGGCCGCATCCCAAAAACCTTCGCTTCTTATCTGCGTATCCGATGACGGCAAAGGCTTCGCACAACCTCCGTCGCAGTATGACGGCGCGGCCGGTATGGGCATCCGGGGCATGTATGAACGCATCTCCATCCTCGGCGGCGAACTGTCGTTCCTGACAATCCCCGGCGAAGGCGCTATGGTGCGGATTGAAATTCCCCTTCCCGAACCGGGGAATCAGGAATTGTGAGTTTTCTCTATATATACCTAACTATGCTGATAATGTACAATTGCTTCAAAACTGGGGTTATCCAGTAAACCTAATTTAGGGAAACCTGTAGAGAGGAGTAATAAAATGAGTGACGGAAACGCAACAGGCAAATTGGCTGCCGCGACGGAAAAAATAAAAACAATGGAGAACAAGCCCTTTTTCCGCCTGTTCAAGCCGTATCTGGATTTTCTGGATTCGGGAAAAATTTTCAGTGTGTGCTATGTGGTAATGGCGGTGGTAAGCCTTCTGCTTCCCATTGCCGCTATTTTTGCGGCTGTCAAAATACACGTATTTGATATGGGAGGCCGTGTAGTCGTAGGGTTTATATTTATCTGGCTTTTTGTCATATTGGCGAGCTGGATTGGCTTTCAACTGTGGTGGGACAGAAAATCAAAAGTGACAATGGTGACGGGCTCCGAATTTGTGGCGACGCCCATTTTTTCCCAGATGCTGCAGACCCTGGGCGAGTGGCTGGGAACATTTTTTGCTGTTGTCGGCGTCGGAATGGGCATTGTGGCCCTTATTGTTTTGGGCGACTACGCGGAAATGCTGCCGGGCGGCGGAATCCCTCTTATTCTCGTAGGGCCGGTAGCCGGCTTTTTTACGGTTATATTTTTTCGCTTTTTAGCCGAGCAGGTGCGTATCTTTGTAGCGCTTGCCAACAACACCGGCGCGATTGCGCGTAACATAAAAAAAGATTAGTACACAGAGCCGGTTCCAAAATGTGTCGTCCTCGCGCTTGACACGAGGATCTGTGGGCAAAGAAGACCCTCGGTTCTGGCGCAATCAAAGCGGAATAGAAAAATGCAGCATTTTTCTATTCCGTGGTCGCTTTTTATTCATAAACACGCTCTCGCGTGCGTTTGCCTATCATGCAAAAAACGGGCGCCCTGAAAAAACAACGGGTGCATCAATTTTTTCCGTGCAAAATCACTGGAAACCCTTGGGCCGCGCCAGGGATTGCAGCGTAAATCCTTTTGGCACAGCCAAAAGATTGAAGCGGAAAGCCCGGTTTTTTGCGAAGCAAAAAAGGCGCACG
>JAISQU010000139.1 GCA_031274005.1 Spirochaetales bacterium | reverse complement strand
CTAAAGGTGTTATGCATGAAAGATGACAAAATATATGAATTGTCACAATCCATTTCCGATGAGGAATTTGAAAGGATAAATATTGTGAAAGACAAGAATTTAGGCAATTGGAATTATACCATTATGCAAAGATAGTATTACAAGTTATTTATTAACAGTTCCTAAGTGACGGCAGCGCAACAGATTACGACCGGCAAAAGCTGATAGACCTGGAGGCGGAGGCGGCGGAGCTGCGGCAGGAGATGGCGGGGCTGGATTAGCCCGGAGGCATCCCCGGAAACTCTGGCTTGACCCAGCCTTCCGGGGGTTCCACCATTTCCTGCGTGCCGTCCTCATGTTCACGCACCCATTTGTTTTGGGCAAACCAGTATTCGTTAAACTCTGTTTTCTGCGCCTCCGTATAAGGGGGCTGAAGTCTTGTAATCGTCGCGTCCATAATTACCTCCTACTAATAATACACATCAACAGAAAAGCCGATACCCGCGTTGGGCACAAATTTTGCGATGTTTAAATAGCTGGAATACGTTAACCGGATAATTGACGTATTCCAACAAACAGCTTCGATCGCTGGAGGATCTTCTCTGAATCCCCAAATATGTGTCGCAGAGGTTGTTTGCAACAAAGGCGTTTGGTTAAGTTTCGTCAATGTAGCAATCTGTGCGTACCCTTGTGGAGGACTATCTACCGACCCAATTGATAGGCCCATCTGCAAAAGGATACGATTTTCTGTTATTACATAGTTTCCGATGCGGGAGATGTAAGTAAAGCTGCCCGCGACATCTGTACCTGACAAAGTCGGGACAAAGGAGTATTTACCTGATCGGAATTGACGCACCTTCCAGTTACCGCCTACAGGGACAAGAGTTATAAACCCGTTGCCCGTAATAGACCACCAGTCGAGAGACCTGTAGTCAATGGTCTGGCCACCCGTTGTTGCAAACAAGACCAGGCCGGTGCCGGTCCCTTGCCGATAATAGGTACGCTCCCGATACTCGTTTGCGGCATCAGGCAGGGTTATTGTTACATCGTTTGCATTGGCTATATTAATGACCTCGCGATAGGCTATGCTCCGCAGATTAACCGCGTCCAGAGCATTTAAAGGGTCGTTTATTTGCGCACGGCCTCCGGCGTCGCGCAGGATAAGCGTGTCTGCCGCGGCATTTGCGGTTGCGCCGGCAACGCGGTTTTTTAAAGCTGTCCAGCCTACAACGCTTCCGGTACCGTCGTTTTCGGCGAATACTTTACCGTCCGCGTCATGGCCTCGTATCAAGCCATAGCTGTTGTTCGAAAATTGCCCAACGGATGCTGTTCCGCGGTCTACCCAGGATGTACTTGTGTTATACCAGGTATATTGTTTATTGAAAGCGCTGTCCGTTAATGTCGTCTGATCCGCGGCCGGCCCTGTTTTCCCGGAGGCCGTCTCATAGGCGGTTTGCAAATCCTCCTGCGACGGCGAAGAGCTTGAAAGGCTCACCACGTAGAACACACCCCGCCCCTCCAGGGATTCAATACGCTGCGTATTTTCGGATATCTGCGCAAAGCTCTCTCCCGGCATGATTCCGGCCCGCGTCTCACTCGCCAGCGGCAGCGGCACATCCGTCGCGACAGGGGCTCCCGGAGACTGGACGCCAACACTCCAGCCGGTAACAATCACACTGTTTACGGTATCCTCTTTGATGGTGATAGACTGCAGCAGGGTTCCGGGAGCTCCGGCTACCGCTTTGTCCATTTTGGCGCTGTCAGCCTGTGCCCGTATGGCGGCCTCGGCGGAAATGTTTTGCTGAAGCTGGTTATCAGCCTGTGCCCGTATGGCGGCCTCGGCGGAAATGTTTTGCTGAAGCTGGCCGTCATCATACTCAAGCTGCTGCCAGTGGCGTACCCCGTCGCCTGTTTTCTTCCGCCGCGTTCCGTCCGAGCGTATCTCAATTCCCAAGACCCCCTCATAGAGTATCGGGTCCGTGCTTTGCCATTCGTCGGTTGTCCCGAGAATGGGTTGTCCTATCGCTTTCAATTATTTCCTCCTTCCTAAAAATGCTTCCGGATTAAAATCAAGTTCTCCATCCTCATCGCCTATACCGAAAACGCGGCCGGCTTCCTTTGCGCCGGATGCGGGCGCCCCGATAAACATCGCAACCCCATTGCCGAAATCGCTCGCCGCTTTTTCCAGGTCTGCCTGTCCCAAGTCTCTTACCGCGTTAAATATTTTCTGAACTGCCGGAAACGGCGAATCCTGGAACGAGCGTTTCTTATCCCCCGTAATAAGCTGCTCGACAAGGTTTGTAATATCGCCCCCGAATATGGGAACCGCGTCTGTAAACTGTGTTGTCGCATAGAATATGCCGTGCTTCAGCCTCTTCTCTTCGTCATCGTCATCGCCAAGCCCCTGGGTCACAAGCCCCAAAACGGTACCCGCGACGGCGTAACTCATTACCATTCGGGTTACATAGCCGAACTGCCGGTTTTTTATCGCGGCAGGCAGGTCGTAGGTGATCTGGTTCCAGATGACATTCAGGGCCGTCTGGAATTGCAGGAAAGTCCGCATGGCTTCGCTTTTTTCCTTGAAGAGCGGCGCAATGTCGGCGTCGCGGGAAGAGGGCTGCGTTTTTATTACAACGTCGTCGGCGCGGGCTATGGCCTCCTGCTCGCTCAGGCCTTCGTTCAGGGCTTTCTTGTAGACCGCGTTCCAGCCGATGGATACGGTAGACCAGTCGGCCCATTCAAGCCCTTTCATTCCGATGTCCTGAAACTTCGCCCATTTGCGCTGAAACTTGCCATCCTTTTGCGCCTGCCTGACGGCCTCCACGAGGGGAAGCGTGCGGTTTCGCATAAAGGCGGATTTCTCCCGCACCAGATTGTTGAACTCCTCATGGTTTGACATATATTCCCAGGCCGACGCGAAATACTGCGCCGGGTTTACGTGGGCGAAGAACGGCGCCGGCGAGGTAATAAGCTGCTTGATAATCCCGGAAGTTTTCCAGGCCAGATACGCGGCGGCCAGGTTCCCGCGCAGAAGCCGCAGTATTTTGTTGATGTTTTGATTATCCTTAAAACTCTGCGGGTTGGAGAAGGCGCTTATTTCCTCCTGGATTCTTTTGAGTATTTCACCACCGTAAACCTGCCGGATGTGCTGCTGAAGCTGCGCGGATTGCGATGTTTTCCCCTTAAAAATCGAGTTAAGCTCTCTGATGTATCCGGTATAGGCGACGAAATGCTCCTGCGCGTCAACGGCCTTCAGCCATGTCCCGAACAGATCAAGGGAGATTGCCAGCTGGTTATAGGGCATGATATTGATTCTGTTTACCGAAAACCCCTTCTCCGGATTCGTAGAAATCGCGGTCCCGTTTACTTCAAGAATCTGCCTTGCCTGCTGTTCCTCTTTGGCGTTTGTTCCGGTAGCATCTTTTCTGAACATGGGGACGTAAGAATTGATCTGCTCCATGCGCCGGTTAAACTCATTCGCGAGGACATCGTTTAAACGGCCGAACTCGTCGCGGAAATCATTGCCGATAAGGTCGGCAAGCCCTTTTTCGTCGGCGGTAAGCTCATTCTGGATATATTCCTCAAGGGCCTTCACCTTCGCTTCCTGCGCGGCTATGAACTTTGCCCCGGCTGCCTCAACGGCCTGCTGCCGCTGGAGTTTGTTCAGGGCCTTTCCCTCTGTCGCCTCTATTATTCCTACCTCGCGTTTCCATGCCGCCCGCTCAACCGCGTCCATAAGGTTGCCGTATTCAATAGCCTCACGGGTTTTTTGGTCGCGCAAACCGATGTACAGATAAAGAAGGTCGCTTAGGGTGTGCGGGTCATTTATGGCGTCAGGAGCAAAGCCCGGGATATTCCCGCGCTCCTCATACAATTTTGTTTCGTCAATACCCTTCTCTTTCATGTAATCAAGGACGGGCTTCATCCGGCGGTATTTGTTCTGCTCCTGCGCCCGGTACGCTTCGCGCTCTTCGGTAACAAGCAGCTTCGTATAGATGCCGGGCTTCCCCCCGTCCATCCAGTCGGCGACACGGAAGAGCGTCCGCGTCAGGTTGTGCATGAAGTTTCTGACATGGCTCGGGATAGTCCCGTCTTTTTTGGCGAGCCTGTCGCGCTTCTCTTTTGTATCCGCTTTCGCGTATTCTTCATTAAAGCCCACGGCCTGCCTGTCGGCCTGGGCGCGGTCGCGGTTTCGTTTCGCGTTTCGCAGCGCGATGAGCCGGGCCCATTCCGCTTTTCCCTGTGCCTTGAGATTATTAATTTCATCCCGCAGTTCTTCAAGGTCGCGGGGTTCCCAATCGGCAAGAGGCTTGCTGAATATCCGTTGCGCGAGACCGGGGGGAAGGATGTCGTCAAGAATATTCTCGTTGAGAATCTTGTTCCGGAAGGTCTCAATGTCAAAGGACTGTTCGTTCCATTTTATGACGGCGGCCCGCGCCTTCGGGTCAAGATAACTTTGTATGGCCCTGATTTGCTCCGCCTGTTTGTACCATATCCTCGAATTCTTCTTTGGCAGCGGTTTCATGATTTGGGCGATAAGGAGTTTCTTTTCCTCAATGATTTTCGCCGCGGCGCGGGCTTCTTTTTCCTTGTAGCGTATCTGCATACGCAGTTCTTCAAGCGCCTCTCTCTTTGCAAGGGCGGCCTTTGCTCTCTGCGTCGCTCCCTCCAGTGCCGCCTCTCTCCTCGCCGACTGGAGGGTCTCGCGGCTTGCGCGAAGTTGATCGCGGATTTTATCAATCTGCTGCTCATACGCCTCTGTCAGTGTTTTTTTATTCTCCCGCGCCTTCGCCCTGGTGGACTTAACCGTATCCTCCAGCCCCTTAATTTTCTCATTTTTCGCCGTGCGGACACTTTTCTCCCGCGCTTTCGCCTTGGCCAGGGAATCTTCAAGCCGTTTCAATTCGCGTTCATCGGATTTAATGGCTTTTTCAAGAGCGGATATTTCCTCCCGCTGTTTGGCGTATGCGCGTTCCCCGCGGGAAAGCCGGGAATTGTCTTCCTCAATTTCCTTCTCTGCCGCACGTAACCTGGATTCAAGATTTTTTTTATCCTCAGTTAATACCCCTATGTATTCCAGGGTTTCCGTTTCGGTCAGGGTTCCCGCCTCATACTTTCTCCGGATTTCGCCGTCTTTTATGGTTTTCGCGATGGCGGTCTTCTGGACAATGGACAAGGGCTTGCCCTTCGGGTCCTTTATCTCCGGCAGGGTTTGCGCTTCTTCCTCGGCCATGGCCGCGATTCTCTCGTCGCCCATAAGTTCCCCGTACAGGGCGGCGTAGTGGGACCAGCCGTTTTCGATATGCGTCATGACGGCGCGGCGGGAGCTTTCGGTCAGGGGTTTTCCCTTTGCCACGCGCGTCGCGTTGGCCAGTATCTGGGGATGTACCAGGCTGCGGATACGCCTTGCCCGGGCCTCGGCCTCTTCCATTTCCAGGGCTTCGGCCTCGTCATCGGGCCGGAAATCGGGATCGATATTCCCCGCCGCCACTTCTTCGCGCATCACGGTTAAAAACCGGTCAAGGTTTTCATTAACGGTATCCAGAAAAAGCGTCTTCCGCTCTTCGCCGGATAAAACCGGCTTTTCCTCTACTACCTGGCCTTTCTCGTCGCGGGTTATGCCGCGGGCTTTTTCCCAGGTTTCCTTATACCAGGCGTCCGTTTCAGCGGAATCCCCTTCCGGGCGCAGCGCGTAATCGTCACCGGCTTCCATTGCCTCGACGTAGGCTTTCCATTCTTGCCAGGAGTCGAAGCGGCGCCCTTCTTCGAGAATCTGATCGTTGGAAAACTGGAAGAGGATAGACGGATTCTCCCCGCTGTAGGTTCCCGCGTTATCCGTGGCGGATTTTATCTGGGCGCTGTCAAATACTGTCCATTCTTTGCGCAAGTCGCCGTTATAGTATACCCCGTCATACCCGTCGCTTTTTACCTGATCGGCAAACTCCCGGGAATACTCCCGGTCGTCCCGTTCCACAAGCTCGTTTCTTTCCTCGTCGGACAAATAATACGGTTCCCGAACATTGAGGAATTCAGCCATAATATGGCCGCCTCTTTGAGCATATTGAGAGGCTTCGTTTTTGTCCTCATAAAAATAATGCCCTTCCCCGGACCATCCGGCGTCATTTAAGTCTCCTTTGTCCCGGTCAAAAACATCGAATGCCGAATGGGTCCCGTGGTATACCGGCAGGGGTTCGCCGTTCGCGTCGCGGACTTGGGATACTTTTCCCTTGACTTCTTCCAGCTTTTGAGCGATAATTAATTTAGAAGCTCCAAGCGGGGTCCCGGATTCAGTTCCGGCCTGGAAAGATGCCCCGCTACGGAGCTTTTCTTGCGTCTCTACCTCATGCAGATAGAATTTGGCACTTCCGGACCGCCTTGTTAAAACCACTTCGCCGATATAGGGGGAGCCTCCGATAGATATGGGGGCATCAATTACATAAGTTTCATATCCCCGGCCTTTCCAGTTCCATTGGTGGTCAACGATTCTTCCATGCTGTATGATTTCCGGTATAGCGGCAAAGGCCGCGGCTTTCTTCCGTCCCAGCTTATGCCCTATAGAACTCTTGGCGCCCTCTTTGTTTAGGATCACATCTCCTATTCCTGCCCGATTAACTTTGCCGCCGATACTATTAAAAAACGTTTCAACCTGTGTAACCAGGTCAATTTCAGACTTCTTAAATTCTTCTCCTGTAATGCCGGCAACCGCATCCGTTTGCAAGAGCCATTCAACTGTGGTTTCAACTTCCCAGTCCCCGAACCATTTCTTAAAGCTAGGCGTCCTGACCGCGTACCAGGCTTCCGGGGAAAGATTAGACGGCCGGCCATTGGGGGCCTGGTACTCGTTGGCATCGGGCGGGTAGAGTTTTTCAAGCTCCCGCAGTTCCCCGACAACCCGCTCCCGCTCGCCCAGGTCGGCCAGCATGGCGCCGGCCCGGCTTATCAGGTCTTCGACGGGATTGGATTTGGTCTGAAAAAGGGGCTTGCCTTTTTCCTCATCTTGTACGATACTTTCATTGGAGGGTACAGAAGTGTTTGATGATTTTGTAGATTCATTCCCTAACAAATTATTAGACAAAGCCCCTGACGTTCCTGTCCCGGATTGGGATGACCCAGACCTTGAGTTCTGGGATTTTGAAGATAAACCTGTAGCCACACTAAAAAGGGACTCTTCAATCTTGTTCAGAGTTCTTCCTGATAAGAAACTGGCTCCTTCCCGAATTGACCCATTAGCCATCTGGTACAGAAGTTCTTCTATCGACCGTGAGGATGCGCTGGCATTGTCTTCGTTCAGAACAGCGTCGTAGGCATCCGCATAGAACTCGTTTGATATATTCAGAAGAATATCATTATCTGTTTTTGCTTCTTCCTCTGTTAAAAGCTTTTCTTTTACATCATTTGGTAATTCTCGTATTGCCTCATACAGTGTGTGTCCACCGCGCTTCTCCTTGGCATCAAGCATTTGTTCAACATTGACCTGTATCTCGCCAATAAAGCCGTTACTTGCCCTGACATTCGTAAGAATATCCCTATAGCCTGACCGGTCAGGAGTCTTGTACCTGTCTTTTATTCTGACAACTTCCCCGCGCTGCCGCATGTCCCGGACAATGTCAACAAGGCTGCGCATATCCTTCGCGATAATCGTCGCGCCCACTACGTCAAGAATCCCGTTCGGCTTGTCCCCTTCGTTGATTTTCTCCATAACGCGGGCGCGGCCTTTGTTTATATGTCAAGAGAAATTTTCAACAAATATTGTTTTTTTTAGAGCCTTCATCAGTATGTGTGGGCCATATTAGGCCCTTCCCGGCAATGTAAGATCAATACCTGAACATCTGAGCATTACCAACGCAAGCATATTCTCAATATTTCTAAAAC
>JAISQU010000121.1 GCA_031274005.1 Spirochaetales bacterium | reverse complement strand
TTGGCCTACCACAAAATGGAAAGGCTCTTAAATTTACGGGTTATGAACCATGCCTATACAATAAATTTCCTTAACCAACGAAGATACCGCGGAGCTCTGCTCCGCGGTTCTTCATTTTTTCAATTCATTCATGAACCCGCCGCCCATCTGCCCACATTCCGTTTCTCCGCGTCAAACTCAACGCCGATTTTACAAAGCCTTTTTCCGCTTGCGCTGTAGGGTATAAGGTAACCTTTTTCGTCTATCTGTTTCAGGGCGTCCTCCGCGTTCCCTCTCAGCTTGAACTCAAACACATACACCGTATCCTGTGTGGTTACCACCGCGTCCGCGCGGCCCTGCGCGCTGCGTACCTCCGCCCCCGCGTACTGACCCATAAGACGGAAAACCAGATAAAACAGCGTTTGATAGTGCCTTTCGGTCTTGCCGTTTAACTCATACGGAATGTCCGCGAAAAAAGCCCGCAGCCGCGTCATAAAGGCGTCCACATCCCCGTTCTGCAAATCTTCAACAAAATTCCCTATAAAAAAACCCTGGCTGTCCTGGGGGTGAGGCATGTAATACGGCAAAAGAGCTTCCAGAAAACCGTATTCCACTTCCTCATTGGGAAAACCCAGTGTGTATGTATCAAATTGCCGGTTATAAGCCTTGATGGTCAGGTAACCGCTCTGGTACAGAATAGGAACGGGACTGCCGCCGTCCCCGCGGTAATCGTTTATGGCCCGGCCCGGCAGGGTGATGCTTTTGGCAAACTCCCGCAGATCGAAGTCCGTCTTTTTCAACTGGTTTATCAGGAAGGTCGGCGTACCGGTCTGAAACCAGTAATACCCGAAGCTGCATTTCGCGAAGGTATTTAAAACACTGAAAGGGTTAAACACGCCTTCGCTCACCCCGGAAAAATGATAGCCGTTATAGCGCTTCTGCATTTCCCCCAGGGCCTCCTCATAGTTCATGCCGTTTTTTTCCGCCAGGGCGCGCAGTTCGGGATCAAAGTTGGCTGTTAATTCCGATTCGGATATGCCGCAGATTTCCGCATAGGCTTCCTCCATGCTTATATCCCGCAGCTGGTTCAAGTCGCTGAAAACGCTGACCTGGGAAAACTTGGTAATCCCCGTCAGCAGGACAAACCGCAGCCAGGGGTCTGCGCTTTTCAGAATGCCGTAAAAGGCTTTCAGACTCCGGCGAATCTCCTCCCGGGGCCGCTGGTTTTCCATGGTTTGCAGCAGGGGCTTGTCGTACTCGTCAACAAGCACCACGACTTTTTTGCCTGATTTTTCACAGGCCCGGCGGATAAGTCCCATAAAACGGGTGGCGGGGGTTGTGTCCCGCGGGTCCCGGCCCCACGCCTCTTCGATAATCCGCAGATTGGCGTCCAGCCCTGATTGCAGCCCCGCAAGGTCATCGTATTTTTCAACATTCAGGTCTATGTGAAAAACCGGGTACTCTGTCCAGTCCTTTTCCAGTTTCGCGATGGCAAGCCCCTCAAAGAGGTCTTTCTTTCCCAGAAAGTAGGCTTTTAAAGTTGATAGAAGCAGGCTTTTGCCAAAACGCCGGGGCCGGCCGAGGAAATAGGGCTTGCCCTCGTTTGCCAGTTTATAAATATAAGCGGTTTTATCGACATAAACATACTCATTTGTGCGGATATCTTCAAAATCCTGTATGCCTATGGGCATTTTTCGCGTGGACATAATGAAAGTATATCCCCGTGGTTACGGAGATTCAAGCCGGCGGGATTAGAAGCCGGGCAGGGCTCCTTTTTCCGATACTCCCTCAAACCGCGCCTCCAGCCCTGCAAGGTCGACGCCGAGTACCTTTACGATGACCTCCCCATTAAGCGGAACATCCCGGCCCAGGTTTACCTTTGTTTCCATCCCCAGATCGGGCAGGATAAGGGTGCAGAGCCGCCCGCGTTTTTCCACGACAATCCCGCGCCCCCGCCAGTCCGGATTCTGCGAAAGGTAGGCCAGCGTCCAGTGCAGGTTGGAGAGCCGTTCGACTTTTTGGACTCTTCCCGTAACCGCGTCGGAAGCTCCTATGCGGTCGGTTATTTCGTCGGGACTTAAAGCGCCGCCGCCGGTGAGGAAAGCCCGTAGCTGCTGGTGTACAACAAGATCAAGGTAGCGCCGCAGGGGGCTTGTGGCTCTGGCGTACAGTTCCAGGCCGAGTCCTGCGTGAGGCGAGGGGGAAGACCTCATGGCGCTGGGGCGCAGTTTTTTGCGGAGTTCAAACATATCCGCCGGAGTATCCTGCCCGCCGCCGGGAGAGTCCGGCGGCTCCTGGGTCGCGTAGGGAATGGGTATCCCGTGGGAAAGGGCGAACCGCGCGGCGGCCTCTCCGGCCATAAGCATGGCGTCGGTAACCATGGCGCCGGAATCCGTTTCGGCGAGGGGCCGGATATTCACCTCTCCACCTGCGGCGCGGATTTTTACTTCCGGAAGGTCTATGCGCACCGCGCCGTTTCTCATGCGGCGTTCCCGGTAACGGGATGTCAACTCATATATGGCCCGGAAGGGCGGAGCGTCCATCGCGTTCTGAGCCTGGACGTAGGTCATCCGCGAGACCCGTATTTTTGTCAGCCGGATTTCGGTCTCCCCCAGGGAGCCATCCTCATTGAGGCTTACGCAAAATGACAGCGCCGGGGAAACTTCCCGCAGCCCCAGGCCAAACAGCGCCGTCGCCTGCGGGGGAAGCATGGGTATCTTTTTCTCCGGCAAATAGAGGGTCGCGCCCAAATCCCTGGCCGCGAGATCCGCGGGAGAGCCGGGCCGCACAACACAGGCGGGATCGGCCACGTGTACCCAGAGTTTTCCGCCGTCAAAGGAAATCGCGTCGTCCGGATCGTCGCTGTCCTCGTCGTCGATAGCAAAGGCTTCAAGGCCGGTGAGGTCAAGGCGCTCCTCTTCGGCGGGAGTTTCCAGCGGCGGGTACGCGGCCCCAGAGTCTAAACCAAAGCGGCTTACATAGGGATTAACCGTGTAATCCCACAGGCCGAGCTTGAGGAGAAGGGAATGCGCCGCTTCGGGAGTGTTGGAAAGGCCGAGTTCTTTCAGGACGCGGCTGGCGGCGCTTTTACCCAAAGCGAAGGCTTCCAGTTCCCCCAGATACCTGCGCTCTTCGTTTTCGATTTTTCCCCCGCCGCCGAAAGCCGAAGCCTTTATTCTGTTCAGGAAATTAGCCCATTCTTCGGCGTCCCGCTTTTTTGCCTCCCGCGCCGCGGCCTCCTTTTCGTGTTCTTCCTGGGAGAGAACATACAATTCACCGGGTGAACCCCTGAGGTACAAGCCGTCCAGAAGAAGCCTGTACACCCCAAGCGCCGCGGCGGGAGTAAAAGCCCCGTAGAGAATTTCGGCAAAAGCGGGGAGCGTTGTTGTCTGGCCCTGAAGGATTTCCCAGGCGGCCTCAATATCTTCCGCCGGCTCCTCGGGCAGATCAAGAGAATCGACGGGTCCGGTATGCAGAAAAAGAATGTCCTTGGGCCGGACGGAAAGGCCGCGCTTATCGGGCAGGAGGATTTCAATTTTCGTTCCCGCGGCTACGACCCGCGCGGGATAATTTTTATATATAACAAGATTGCCCGGCCGGAAAACGCCCTCATCCGCACAGCTCATGGGCAGTCTCAGGGTACCAGCAGTTCGTAGGTTTCGGGCTTGTATTCGGGAATAAATTTCTCCGATATGCCTTTTGAGTTCATCGCCGCCCGGACAACAAGTTTATTGAAAGGGTGAACATCGGCGTCGGCCAGATATTCTTCCACCGGCAGCCACAGACACTCCACAAGTTCCCCCGTGTCCATCGTAATCTCCGTGGAAAGGGGAGTGAGGCGGCAGACAAAATAAATATCCGATTTTCCGTAGCGGTAGCCGTGCCAGTGGCGCAGGCAGATGACGGACTCAAAGCGCGCCTGGATGCCCGTCTCCTCCTTTACCTCGCGGACAACCGCCGCGCCTATATTCTCTCCGGTCTGCAGCGCCCCGCCGGGCAGCTTGAGCCGCCTGCCGGGAAACTGCTTGTACCTTTCGGAAACAACAAGAAGCTGCCCGTCCCCGCGCAGAACAACGCCGCCCGCGCCCACATAGTGCGTCGCGTAGGGAGGAATAAACGACCCGGGAATAAGCGTTAAAGTCATTTGCAGCACATCTTCCTGCGCGTGGTGAAAAACAAAACCCAAAGCCACCGCCGCGGGTATAAGGGCGGCCTGAGCCCGCGCCGCGGCGAGCCATACGACTTTGGCGCCCTCGGCCTTCCAAACGCCTATACTGTATTCCAGACGGGCCGCGAAATCCGCGCCGCCGGAAGGCAAATCCGCGGATTCAATAACAACGCCGCCGAAGGGATTTTTTTGCGCCTTGATAAGTTCCATTCTACGTCCTTTTATGCAGTTGTTTTTTCAAAAAAAGAAATAGCCCGGTGTTTCAAGAAAGTATCGACTTTCCGGCTTATGTCGATTTTTTGCGCGGGAATAAAACCTCCCGCCATGTGGTCATGTCCGCCGCCCACTCCAACCCCGTCCACAAGCCGGCGCACCAGGTCGTTTGCCCTGGCGTGAGAGTTGATGCTTCGTACCGACAGCTTGACTCCGGCCTCCCGAATGGCGTAGGCGACAACGATGTTGATTCCCGCGATACTCAAAACAATATCGCTGGCCGCGCCCAAAAGGGAATCGTTGACGCTGCTCAGCCTGAGAAACCCTATCTCATCGTAGACTTCCACCGTTTTAAAAGCGTCGGCGTAGAGCTTCAGATCGGTCAGAGATATTTCATTGCCCCGCAGTTCGGCGATCAGCGCTATGTCCGCCAGCGCGTACAACTGATAAAACATATCTATATCCAGTGTGCTGGTTCCGCGGGTAAGGTTATCCGTATCCATAAAAATACCGTAGAGCAGCGACGTCGCGATCCTGGACGGCGGCGTCAGGGAATTCTCAAAAAAATATTCGGCGATAATCGCGCTGCAGCTTCCCGCTTCCGGGCGTACATCCTCAAAACGGTATCCCTGATTCCCCTTATATTCGTGATGGTCAATTACCGCGACCTCGTCTGTGGGCAGGTCGGTAATATTGGCGTTGCCTTTCTGCGCGTCAACCAAAACCGCCCAGTCCTCCTCTCCCAAAGTATGCGCGTCCCTGGCGGCGACCATGGGAACATCAAAAAGTTCCAGCATCCTGAGAGAGTTCGCCTTCTCAATTTCCTGATCATAAACGATTTTCGATTCAACGCCCCTCTGAGCCAAAAGATGCTGAAGCCCCAGGCAGCTCGCGATGGCGTCCGGGTCAGGCACATTGTGCGGCTGAAGAAAAACCTCGTCGGGCGCGTCCTTCAAAAGCCTTGCCAGAATATCAAGTCTTGTTTCGCTCATGCCGCACAGTATACGCCAGGAATGTGAATGATTACAATAGAGTTGTTCAGAAATTAAAGTTTCCGAACAACTCTATTAGCTGAGCCGGTTCCAAAATAGGCCTAGT
>JAISQU010000056.1 GCA_031274005.1 Spirochaetales bacterium | reverse complement strand
TCTAACTTCTCCCCGGCTATGCTATACTGCCGCAATATTTTTCAAGGAGCGGAGTGTGCCGGCGCGCAAGGATATAAAATCAATTTTGATAATCGGCTCCGGGCCTATTGTTATAGGGCAGGCCTGTGAGTTTGACTATTCGGGGACTCAGGCAGTTTTGGCGTTGAAGGAGGAGGGCTACAGGGTCATTCTTGTGAATCCGAATCCCGCAACTTTTATGACGACGCCGGGGCTGGCGGACGCGGTGTATCCCGAACCTTTGACGGCCGCGTACATGGAGGAGATTCTGAAGGCCGAAAGGCCCGGCGCGCTTTTGCCGACTATGGGTGGGCAGACGGCTCTGAACCTGAGTCTGGAGCTTCATGATGCGGGGATTCTGAAAAAGTACGGAGTGGAGGTTATTGGCGCGGGGATAGAGGCCATACGCCGGGCGGAGGACAGGGGGGCTTTTAAGGCTTTGATTGATTCTCTGGGGCTGGAGTCGCCCCGTTCGTATATGGCGGCGGACCTCCAGACCGTGAGGAGGGTCAGGGCGGAAATCGGGCTGCCTCTTATTATCCGGCCCAGTTTTACTCTGGGGGGCAGGGGGGGCAGTATAGCGCGGGGCGATGAGGAGCTTTTGCAGCTTGCGGAGCGGGCTTTTGCCGAGAGTCCTGTGCATGAGGCGCTTATCGAGGAGGCTCTCATAGGCTGGAAGGAATTTGAGCTTGAGGTGATGCGGGACAAAAACGATAACGCCGTGATTGTGTGTTCTATCGAAAACATTGATCCTATGGGCGTCCACACGGGGGACAGTATTACGGTGGCGCCTATTCAGACTTTGTCCGACGCGGAGTACCAGAAGATGCGGACGGCGGGAATTAATATCCTGCGGGGAGTGGGGATTGACTGCGGGGGTTCCAATGTGCAGTTCGCCGTGCATCCCGAAACGGGGCGTATGGTGGTTATCGAGATGAATCCACGGGTGTCGCGGTCCAGCGCTTTGGCGAGCAAGGCTACGGGTTTTCCCATCGCGAGATGCTCCGCCCGGCTTGCCGTGGGGTATACGCTTGATGAGATTATGAACGACATTACCGGCAAGACTGCGTCCTGTTTTGAACCTGCCCTGGATTACTGCGCGGTCAAGGTTCCCCGGTTTGAAATTGAAAAGTTTCCTTCGGGCTATGTGGAACTGGGGCCGCAGATGAAGTCCGTGGGCGAGTCCCTGGCTCTGGGCCGTACTTTTATGGAGGCTTTGAATAAGGCCATACGCGCGGCGGAGTTCGGTTTTGACGGCCTGCAGGAGATTCCCGCGGGGGATGAGGCCGCCTTTGAAACCATGCTGAGCAGCTTTCACCCGCGGAAAATTTTTGCCGCCTATACCGAGATAAAACGCAAGGGCGAGTCCGTCATGGGGGAGCTTGCCGCGAAGACGGCTTTTGATCCTTATTTTTTATACTGCATGCACAGGCAGGCTGAGCTGGAAAAACGTCTGGCCGGGGAGCCTCTTGACGGGGAACTGCTTCTTGAGGCGAAGACCATGGGGCTTGCGGACACGGCCATTGCCCGGCTTACGGGTAAGAGCGCCGCGGATATTGAGGCCCTGCGGAACGCGGGGGAGATTTTCAGGACCTATCATTTTGTCGACACCTGCGCGGGGGAGTTCCGGGCGGCGACGCCGTATTTTTACGCGAGCTTCGGGGAGATAGACGAGGGGGACAGCCTGGATGACCCTGTGGTTATTTTGAGTTCCGGGCCCAACAGGATAGGCCAGGGGCTTGAGTTTGATACCTGCTGTACCTGGGCCTCCCGCGCCTACAGGGCGGCGGGAATAAAAACCATCATGGTTAACTCCAACCCGGAGACGGTATCCACGGATTTTAATATTTCCGACCGTCTCTACATAGAACCTCTTTCGGCGGAGGACGTGAAGGGCATACTCCGCAAAGAGAAAGCGAAGAAAATCATTGTGCAGCTTGGCGGGCAGACTCCCCTTAACATGGCGGAGGAACTGGAAAAGTGGGGCGCCGAGGTCGTGGGCACTCCCGTGGCGGGCATCAACGCCACTGAGGACAGGGGGCTTTTTTCCGCGCTGATGAAGAAGCTGGGCCTGCGCCAGCCGCGTAATCTTATGGCCGGTACGGTAGAGGAGATTCACGCCGCCGTACGGGAAATAGGGTATCCCATTCTGCTGCGGCCTTCTTTTGTGCTGGGCGGGCGGAACATGTTTATCGCCTACTCCGGCGATGAGCTGGAAAAATTCATGGGCAGGGATTTTGCCGTGTCCCGGGAAAAACCTGTTCTGGTTGACCAGTTTCTTGAAGACGCTTTTGAGTACGATGTGGACGCCCTGTGCGACGGGAAGCGCGTCTACATAGGCGGCGTTATGGAACACATTGAGGCGGCGGGCATTCACTCCGGGGATTCGGCCTGCGTGTTTCCCGCCTACAAGTCGCCGCCGGGGATTTTGCGGGAGATGGTCGAGGCCACGGCGAAGATAGCGCTGGACACGGGGGTTATGGGTTTTATCAATATTCAGTACGCGGCGAAGGGCGGGGAGCTTTATGTTATCGAGGTAAACCCACGGGCCTCGCGCACGGTGCCGTTTTTGTCAAAGGCTTCGGGGGTGAATCTTGTGTCCGCGGCCGTGGGCATCTGGACGGGTAAGGATTTGGCGGCTCAGGGCCTTGTGCCCCCCGGCGGCGCCGTGGCGGTGGGAACCTGCGTTACCGGCTGGGCCGTCAAGGAGGCGATGTTTTCTTTTGACCGTTTCCGCAACCTTGATCCGATTTTAGGGCCGGAGATGAAGTCCACCGGCGAGTCCATAGGAACCGGCGGCAGTTTCGGCGAGGCTTACTCCAAGGCCCAGACCGCGGCGGGTACCCTTTTGCCTGTGGCGGGCCGGGTTTTTGTGTCCGTCCATGAGGATGACCGCGGGACCATTCTGCCCATTGTGCGGGACCTTGCGGCCCTGGGCTTCCATATCGCCGCGACCAGGGGCACTTCGGATTTTCTGTATGAAAACGGCGTTTTCTCCGAGGTCATTCTGAAGATTCACGAGGGCCACCCGAATATCATAGACCACATGCGCAGCGGACGGATTGATCTTTTAATCAATACCCCTCTGGGCAAATACTCGCAGGAGGAAGACAGCTATATGCGTATAGAGGCGGTAAAGCGCAAGATTCCCTACACAACCACAAGCTCCGCGGCCAGCGCCGCTGTCGAGGGCATCCGCTACATGCTGCGGGGCGAACTGCGCGTGGCGGCGCTGCGGGTTTTGAAGTAATATGTGAAGTAATAGCAAGGAGGTTATGCCATGCCGGCCGCTCAGGAAAAAGAAGAATCCCATTACACCTACGCCGATTATCTTGAATGGGGCGAGGATGTACGGGCGGAAATAATTGACGGGGAAGTTTTTATGATGAGTCCGCCTCTTCGGGCGCATCAGGGTATTCTTGGAAATTTATTTTTTAAACTGGCTGCTTTTCTGGAAGGAAAACCCTGCGAGGTTTATCCCGCGCCTTTCGGTGTGCGGCTTTTTCCAAAAAACGATTTCAGCGACGATACCGTTTTGGAACCCGACATTGTGGTTGTGTGTGACCTTTCAAAGCTGGATGACCGGGGCTGCAACGGGGCGCCGGACTTAATCATCGAAATCCTGTCACCCTCCAACGCCAGGCATGACCGGATT
>JAISQU010000035.1 GCA_031274005.1 Spirochaetales bacterium | reverse complement strand
CAAGGGTAAACGCCGATGCCCTGGCTCACGGCTATCACGGAAATGTGCGGAAGGGACATAAACCGGAACTGCGCGCGGAGCGCGCATTGCTTTTAGGCGGATAGTTTTATTGCCTGAAGGACACTGGCGGCTTTCACCGCAATTTCCGGGGCAATTTTCCCCGCCGATGCGGGGAAAATTGCCTATCTCGCTTTTTACGCAGAACCGTGGTATGATTTTCGTATGACACACGATGAAGCGCGGGAAGAACTTGCGGGCCTGAGGGAGCTTCTTGCCCGCTACCAGCATGAATATTATGTGGACGGGCGCCCGTCGGCTGCAGACAGGGAGTACGACCGCCTTTTTGACCGGCTTGTCCTTTTGGAGAAGGAGTACCCGGATCTTGTGACGCCGGATTCGCCCAGCCTGCGGGTGGGATCCGACCTGGACGCGAGTTTTCCCGAAGCGGCGCACACTATTCCGGTTTTGAGCCTTGATAAGGCGTACGCGGCGGCGCAGGTCTCCGCGTGGATGGAAAAGACTTCGGCGGCGGCCGGCCGGCCTTTGTCTTTTATGATGGAAGAGAAGATCGACGGGATTTCCCTTGTTTTGTATTACGAGAACGGGGTCCTGGCGCGGGCCGTTACGCGGGGCAATGGTTTTGTGGGAAACGATGTAAGCGCCAACGCGCGTACTATTCGTGAAATTCCCCTGCGTGTTCCGCGCTCAGGGAATTTTGCCGTCCGCGGCGAGGTGTATCTGGAAACCGGCACTTTTGCGGAACTCAATACCCGCATGGAGATTCCCTACGCGAACCCCCGCAATCTGGCGGGCGGAACGCTGCGCCGCAGCAAGTCCAGCGAGACGGCGAAGATTCCCCTGCATGTTTTTGTGTACGAGGGTTTTTTTGATCCGCCGGGGGAGACTCACAGCGGGATTATGGCGGAGCTCCGGCGGCTGGGGTTTTCGGTAAATCCCCGAAACGCGCTTATTTCTGCGGAGGACGCCGGGGACCCGGAAAAAATAGCCGCTCTGATTGAGGGCCGCGTCAAAGACAGGCCGGGGCTTTCTTACCAGATAGACGGGATTGTTTTCAAGGTAAACGAGCTCGCGGTGAGGGATGATCTGGGCTTTACCGGGCATCATCCCCGCTGGGCAATCGCTTACAAGTTTGACTCGCCCGAAGGGCATACCAGGGTTATCAAAATAGAGATTCAGGTGGGCCGCACCGGCCGTATTACCCCTGTGGCGCGCGTAGAGCCTGTGGAAATAGGCGGGGCCACAATCGAGAACATTACCCTGCACAACCAGGATTATATTAACGCTCTGGAGCTTTCCGAAGGCGACCTGGTTGCGGCCAGCCGCCGGGGGGATGTTATTCCCGCTGTAGAGCGCGTTATCGAAAAGAACGAAAACGCTCCCCTGTGGCGCATGCCCGATGTGTGTCCTTCCTGCGGGGCCGCTCTTGTTGACAGGGGCGCGCACCGGTTTTGTCCGAATACCGAAGGCTGCGCGGAGCAGCGCAAGGGCCGCCTGATTTTCTTTGCCGCGAAAGACCAGATGAATATAGAAAATCTTGGCGGCGAGACCGTGGAATTTTTGTGGAAGGAGGGCTTTGTCAAAGACATTCCCGATATTTATAAAATTCCCTACGAGAAACTTTCCGGCTATCCGGGTTTTGGCGAGCGAAAAATCGAGCGCATACGGCAGGGAATCGAAAACAGCCGAGATCAGCCCTATGAGATTGTTCTGCCCTCGCTTGGCATTCCCGAGGTGGGATCCAAGGTAACGGAAATCTTGTGCGAAAACGGCATAGACACCGTTGAAAAACTTTTTGAGCTGGCGGCCTCTGAAGGCGGAGCGGCGGCGCTTGTGAGCCTGTACGGTATAGGCGAAAAAACGGCGCAAAGAATTCTAGCTGAGTTTTCGCGGCCCGAAACACGCGCCCTTGTGGACGCGCTCGCGGCCGAAGGGCTTTCTTTTGCCGCCAAAGCGAAAGCGCCTGCGGGAGGTCCGCAGATTTTCGCCGGGCAAACATGGTGCGTTACCGGCAGTTTTGAGAATTACAAACCCCGGGACCTCGCCATGGACGAGGTGAAAAAACACGGCGGCAAGGTTGTATCCGCCGTGTCCGGCAGCCTGACGCATCTTCTTGCGGGCGAAAAGGCGGGAAGCAAACTGGCCAAGGCAAAGTCGCTGGGCGTAAAAATTGTTTCGGAAGAGGAATTCCTGCGCATGCTGCGGGGCTGATGGAGATACGGGACCGCCGCACGCACGGACAAAAAACGCGCCCGAAGCCCAAGTTCTGACTTTACACCGGGTGCAACAATTTTTTCCGTGCAAAATCACCGGAAGCCTCTGGGCCGCGCCAGGGATTGCAGCGTAAATCCTTTTGGCGCAGCCAAAAGATTGAAGCGGAAAGCCCGGTTTTTTGCGAAGCAAAAAAGGCGCACGGAAAAAATTGGTGCACCCCTTTACACCGCGCCGCCTTGAATTAATGGTTTATCTAGTATATTGTATGTATGTTTATTTTGGAGGTTCAAATGAAAATGAGATCAAAACTTTTGATTTTTCTGTGTCTGTTGTGTCTTGCGCCTGTCGCGGGTTTCTCGCTTTTTGACGGAAATATTTATGGGGGGCTGCCTTTTTCAGGCGAATTTGACAACCTCGATCAGAAGTTCCTGTCCGGCGAGAATTACGCCTATGGGGCTTCGGCGCACCTGAACGGCGGCTTCCTTGGGTTTCTCCAGCTTGGGCTGGGCGGGTTTTATCAGTTGTCGGCTGTAACCTACGAGTCGGCCGCGGATGATTTTACCGTTGACAAAACGACGGCCGGTATTGAGGCCTATGCGCAGTTTGAGATTCCGTTTCTTCCGATTGCCCCGTATGTCAAAGCGAATACCGCGGCGTGGAACAAGCTGAAGGGCGACGGCGGTTTTTCGCATACCGACAATTTCAAGAAACATGGAGTGGGAGCGGGTGTGGCGTTGACGGTTCTTCCTGTTCCCCTGCTTCTGCGGCTGCAGCTTTTCGCCGAATATATGTACAACTTTGGCAAGGAAGATGGAAAGACGGTAAAGCAGCACAATGCTTTTGTGGGTCTGCGGCTAGACTTTTTTTGACCGGAGACTTTCCCCATGGAGCTCTTTACAACGCGGGAGGAATACTTCGCGCATCTTCAGTCCGTGGGCAGGCTGCCCGGAGGGTTCCGGGTAGGAACCGCCGCTTTGAGTTTTTTTCCGCGGGAGAGGCCGGTGGCTTCCGCGCTTGCCATGCGGCTGACTCTGATTCTGCTTGACAAGCCCACACGGGATTTCGCGGCGCTTTTTACGCGTAATCTTTTTCCCGGCGCGCCGGTCATTATAGGGCGCGGGAGGATGAAAGCCGCGCAGACGCGGGGGGTTTTAATCAACAACAAGATTTCCAATGTCTGCGCGCCGGCGGGCGTAGAGGACGCCGAGGATGTTCTTGCCGCCTTGGGCTCTCGCCTGGGCGCTCCGGGAGAAGAGTTTTTTCCCGCTTCGACGGGAATCATAGGCTGGAGCCTGCCTGTTGCGGATATGAAGGCCGCCCTGCCTTCTCTGGCGGAGAGCCTCCACGGGGGTTCCTGCGCCGACGCGGCCGGCGCGATTATGACGACCGACGCCTACCCCAAGCTGCACTCTGTTCCTGTGGGTGAGGGCGTGCTGACGGGTTTTGCCAAGGGCGCGGGGATGATTGAACCGAACCTCGCGACCCTGCTGGTTTTTCTTATGACGGATATAGCCATGCCCCGCGCCCTGATGCAGGAGTCTCTTGGCCGCGTGGCGGAGCGCACATTCAACTGTATTTCGGTTGACTCCGATCAAAGCACAAGCGATACGATTTTGTTTTTCAGTTCGGCTTTAAAGCCCGCCGTACCCGCGGCCGCTTTTGAAGCCGCCCTTGAGGAGGTGTGCCTGAACCTTGCGCGGCATATAGTGCGTAATGGCGAGGGGACGGCCCATGTTATACAGGTGAGCGTTTGCGGCGCTCAGGATTTCCGGCGCGCGCGGGATTTTGGCAAGGCGATAGTCAACTCTCCCCTTGTCAAGGCCGCCGTGTACGGGAATGACCCCAACGTGGGGCGCATCGTTTCTTCCATAGGCGATTTCGCGGGTAACGCGGGGCTGAAAATTGACGCCAATGCAGTGCTTATCCGCCTGGGCGGCCAGACGATTTTCCGCGACGGGGCTTTTGTCCTTGACGCCGAAAAGGAAAAAACTCTGTCGGATTATTTCAAACAGGCGGCCATGGATCCCGCGAACAAGAGCTTCCCCCCGCACGACAGGTGCGTAGAGATTGATGTTGAGATGAAAGAAGGCGGCGCCGGGGCTGTCGTCTATGGGTCGGATTTGTCCCATGAGTATGTTACCGAAAACGCTGATTACAGAAGCTAAAACCGACAAGGGGCAGCCACAAAATGGATATTCAGGAAGTTCAGGAACAGATAGACATATCCCGCGGACTATATTCCCGCGCGCGTGAAGCGATTTCCGCCGCCATAGTCGGCCAGAAGAAAATGATAGACGGGCTATTCATGGGAATGCTCGCCGGGGGGCATGTTCTTTTAGAGGGAGTCCCCGGCCTCGCCAAAACCCTGGCTGTAAAAAGCCTCGCCCAGGCCATAGACGCCAGTTTCAAGCGCATTCAGTTCACCCCCGATCTTCTTCCCGCGGATTTGACAGGCGCCCTGGTGTATCGTCAGCAGACAGGGGAATTTATTCCCCGCAAGGGGCCGGTTTTTTCGAACATCGTTCTGGCCGATGAAATAAACCGCGCCCCGGCCAAGGTGCAGAGCGCCCTCCTTGAGGCAATGGAAGAGAAGCAGGTTACACTAGGCGATAACACATATCCTCTGCCCGATCCTTTTTTTGTGCTGGCGACCCAGAACCCCATAGACCACGAGGGCACCTACCCCCTTCCCGAAGCCCAGCTTGACCGTTTTATCCTGAAAATACTTGTCGCTTACCCCAACGCACAGGAAGAACTGGAGATACTGCGCAGGGCCGGGTCGGGAAATCCCCGGGCCGCCTCGCGGGTCATTTCGCCGGAGGATATACGCAGGCTTCAGGAAACAGCCGGTCTTGTCAAAATGGATGAGCGCATAGAAAACTATATAGTTTCGCTGGTAAGCTCTTCGCGGGAAAAACAGAGGGGGCGCAATTCCTGGTCGCGGTATATCGAGTTCGGGGCCTCTCCCCGCGCGACTATTTATCTGTACCGCTGCGCGAAGGTCCAGGCTTTCTTCGAGGGGAGAGCCTACGTCGTACCGGAGGATGTAAAGGCCGCCGCCCCCGATGTTCTGCGGCACAGAATAGTACTTTCCTATGAGGCGGAATCTGATGAACTTTCGGCTGACGATGTTATAAAAAATCTCTTGTCGGCGGTCGCTGTGCCGTGAACGCGAACGCGGGCAAATCCCGCGCCGGTATGTATCCGCCGCCGGCCAGACTGCAAATTGTTTCGACCAAACTTGTAGAGGGAATCTTCGCCGGAAATTACCGTTCCGTATTCAGGGGGCAGGGAATTGAGTTTGACGAGGTGCGCGAATATGTTGAAACCGACGACGCCCGGCTTATAGACTGGAACGTCAGTTCGCGTTTCGGCGGCGCTTTTACAAAAACTTTTAGGGAAGAGCGGGAAATTACCCTGTTTCTTGTTATGGACGTATCGCCCTCGGTTTTTATGGATCAGAGTAAGGCGGGCCGCAGGCATACGGCGGCTGTTCTTCTTTCGCTTTTAAGTTTCGCGGTGATTCAGAACTCCGACAGGGTCGGCGCCGCGTTTTTTTCGGACAAAATCGAAAAATGGATACCTCCGCGCAAGGGAAACCGCCACGCCATGCGCCTCATAGGCGATATGCTGCGTTTCAAACCTGAGGGCAGGGGGTCTGACCTTGCGCTCGCGCTGCGGGCTTCGGGGGAGGCTTTGAAAAGGCGGGGCATCGTTTTTATCCTTTCGGATTTCAAGACCGGCGGCTACCAGAGGGAACTCCTTATTCTGGCGCGCAGGCACGATGTTATAGCTGTCCGCATTTTTTCTCCGGCGGATGATGAGTTTCCCGAAACAGGGCTTGCGTACCTGCAGGACCCCGAAACGCGGGAAGTCCTTGTGAGCGCGGGCCTGTCGGGAAAATTCCGGGAAGCCTACAACGACTACAGGCAGACGCACAGGCGTCAGTGGCTTAGGGACTGCGGCAGGCTGGGCGTTTCCGCCGTGGAGATTTCAACGGAGGATGATCCCTGCGAAAAACTTATTCAGTTTTTCAAACACAGGCGGGGGAAGTAAGGCATGGGCAGGGGAAATCTCGCCGAGGCCAGGCGGCAGCGCGGGGGCCATACACTGATGTACCCGGCTGTCTGTTTTTTCTTTTTCGCTTTTTCGCCGCCCGCCTTTATTTCCGCCCAGGCCCGGTATACCATAGAAAGCGTACAGTTTATTCCCCCCGCGTATTATGTCGGCGACAGGGTGGAACTGCGCGCCAGGGTGCGCGCCTCCGCCGATGTTACAGTTGCCCCGCCGAGGAGTTTTCCCAAAATCACCTGGGGAGAATTTCATGACGCCCACGTTGCGCTTCGGGACGGTCTTGCGGAGATACAAATTTTTTTTACAGCGTATCAGATGGGCGCTCAGAGCGTGCCAAACCTGATATGCGGCGATGTTGTTCTTCAGGGACTCAGCGTGTCCGTGCGTTCCCTGACGGAGGAGCAGCCGCGCGAAAGGGAACCTCCCCGCGGGAATCTTCTTCTGCCCTCTACGCGGTTTATAATCGCCGCCGGCGCGGGAGTCCTTATAGCCCTGGTTCTCGCGGTCTTTGCCGGCCTGCTCTGGCTGCGGCCCTGGCTGAGACACATTATCAGAAGCTGCCGCGAACGGCGGCCATACAGGAAACTGCGGAAGACTCTCGCGGCTTTGCGGACTCAGGCGGGCGAAACTGATTCCCGGCGTTTTTATATTTTTCTTCTGGACGCGGTTAAGCTCTATATGAACCATTACGGCGAAGGCGACTGCACGGCCTTTACGACCCGCGAGCTTGAGGCGTATTTTGCCCGCAGCCTGGGGGATACGGCCGACAGAAACGCCCTTCTGGAAATTTTTCACTTTGGCGACGAGGTAAAATTCGGCGGCAGGCACAGCCCGCGGGACAGGCGGCTCGCGGATATAGGCTGCGTCGCCGCTATAGCTTCACGGCTTGAGCATCCTGTCCGGGAGGGCCGGCATGCTCACCTTTGAGGCGCCTCTTTTTCTGCTGCTGTTCCTGCTGCTCCCGCCGGGAATCTGGCTGCGTCATTTCTGCCGCGGCAGGGGAAATCTTCTGCTTTTTCCCTTTGCCGTATGGAAACAGAGGAGTTTCACTCCCCCCCTGAGACTCCTGCGAATTGTTTTATGCGTAAGCCATGTCTTTTTCTGGACCGGCTGCGCCGCCCTCATTATCGCTCTGGCAGGCCCCGGCGTTACCTCGCGCGAGAGGATTTTCCTTAGCCGGGGAATAGATATGATGATTGTTCTGGATGAGTCGCCCAGCATGGCCGCCCGGGATTTTCAGCCGAAAGACCGTTTCGAGACTGCCCGTGAAACGGTACGCCGGTTTATCCGCGGCAGGGAGAATGACCCCATCGGCCTTGTAGGATTCGGGTACGAGGCCGCGCTGCAGGTTCCCCCTACCCTCGATTATGAGTTTCTTTTGTCCGAGCTGGACAAGCTGCATATCATGGCTCTGGGGGACGGAACGGCAATAGGCATGGGAATCGCCGTCGCCGCCCTGCATTTAAGGTCCAGTTCCGCCCCGGAAAAAGTCATAATCCTTTTGACCGACGGCAAAAACAACGCGGGAGAAATCCCTCCCGACACAGCCGCGAGTATAGCTTCTCAAATAGGCGCTCGTATTTACGCTATAGGGATAGGGGGCAGGGCGGAGGCGCCCATTGAGCTGAAAGACCCGAAAAGCGGTAAAATCCTCCGGGGCAGCCTTGAAGGCGGCTTTGATGATGATGTGCTGAGGACCGTGGCGGAAAAATCCGGAGGCGCGTATTTCTTTGCCGGTAATTCGGGAACCCTGAACGCGATTTTCAGCGCCATTGACTCCCTGGAAACAGCCGAACGGCGGGTCCGCATTCAGGTAAAGACCCTGGCCATTCACCGGTGGTTCATCATCGCGGGGCTTATTCTTCTTGCCGCGGATTTCTTTATCCGTATTCTTATTCTGCGGGAGCTGCTGTGAACGTTGAAAATCCTTTCTACCTTCTGCTGCTGCTCATCCTTATTCCTGTGGCCGCCGCGGCTGTGTGGAATTACAGGCAGGGAAGAGTTTCCCGCGGCCGGCTTACCGGAGATACCGAAGGCGGCGGCGCCGGCGCGAACGATGTTTTTAACAGGTTTTTCGTAAAAACTTTTTTGAGCACTTTGTTCTTCTGCGCTTTTCTTGTCCTCGCTCTGCTTGCTCTGGCCGATATTTCCTGGGGGACCTCTCCGGAACCTGAGGACAGAAGCGGCCTTGATGTTGTGATCGCTGTAGATGTTTCGCGCAGCATGCTCGCTCAGGACAGCCCGGCGCAGCGCCTGCGGACCGCGGCGGATATTTGCCTGGGGCTTATGCAGGGCCTTCCGCGCTGCCGTTTCGCCGTTGTCGTTTTCAGGGGCGCTGCGCTGCTGGCTGTTCCCATGACGGAGGACAGGCAGATTCTGGAGTCCTTTTTTCAGAACATAAGCCCCTCTGTCGCGGGCTCCGCGGGGACAAGCGTTGAATCGGGCCTGGATCTGGCCCTGGAGGCTTTTCCCGCGGGCACGGCCAGCCACAAGGCGATAGTGCTTTTATCGGACGGCGAATCCCTGGCCGGTTTTCCCGGCGCAAGCGCGGAAAAGGCGGAAACCCTGGGGATTCCCGTTTTTACCGTTGGTACGGGCGCGGCCGAAGGTTCTGTGATACGGCTTGCGGACGGGAGCCTCCTCACGGGGAAGGACGGCCGGCCCGTCGTAACGCGGCTGAACGAAAACGCGCTGAGGGCTATTGCCGGCCTTTCCCGCGGGGAGTATTTTTCTTCCCGCGAGCCGGGAGTCACGAGCAGGTTGGCACAAAAACTGCTAGACTTTGAGGAATCCCGGGGGAAGATGGGGTTTCGCCTTGTATCGGTACACCGCTACAGAGGTTTTCTTTTCGCGGGATTTTTATTATTGTGCGCGGCAGTTCTTGTGCGGAGCATCAAATGGAGAAAAAATTGAAAAAGAAATTTTCCACGGCCGGTATTTTTATTTCATTGTTTGCGCTGGGTTTTACGCCCGCGTTTTCAGGCTGCGGGATACGCAATGTCTACGCGGATGTCATTCAGGGCAATTATTATTACGGCCGGGGCCGTTATCAGGATGCGATCATCCGGTACATGCGCGCCCTTGAATCAGAAAAACATACCGAGTGGATACAGTACAATCTGGGCAACGCGTATTACTCGCTGGGAGAAACCAGCGCCGCGCTGTCCGTCTGGGAGAAGGCGGGCCGCACAGGAGATCCCCGGCTGCAATTTTATATAGCCTACAACAGGGGAAGCCTGTATTACGAGATGGGCAAATACCGTGAAGCCTATGATGAGTTCAGGCAGGCCCTGAGGCTTGAACCTTCCGCCGTGGACGCGAAAGTCAACCTGGAGCTTTCCCTGCGGAAGATGAACTCAGGCGGCGGAACCTCCCCTCAGGGACGCGGCGCGGCCGAACCGGCGGGAGAAGACTCCGCCCGTATTCTCGACTATGTTAAAAGAAAGGAAGGTACAAAATGGACGGCTTCGCAAGAGCTTGCCCCCTCCGGCGGCGAGGACTGGTAATCGCGTTCATTCTAGGCTGTGTTTTTCTGCCGCCATTATCCGCGCAGGACAGACCCGTACCCGAGCTGTCGCCGGAACTTCCCCGCGAAGGCCAGCAGTTTACCCTGAGCTTTATTGTTCCCACGGCCGCCGCCGATGTACGCGCCGGGCAGGAGTTTCCCGATTCGCTCGCGCTTGTATCCGGTCCCGGCATTTCTCCCCTGACGGTAAGCGATTCCGCGGGAAACCCCTTGCGCGTTACCCGTGTAAGTTATACCTTCCGCGCGCTGCGGGCGGGAAGAAGCATTCTGGGCCCCATTGCCTACAGCGTCAGGGGAAAAGAATTTTTCACGCGGGAGATGATTCTCGAAATTTCCCGCGCAAGGGATTCCCTTGTGCCCTTTACCCTCGCATGGCGGCCCCTTGCCGGGGAGGTGTACGAGGGTCAGAGCGTGGCCGTTCTTCTGGAAATGCGGGGGCTTGCGGAGATAACGGTTCCCGAAGCCGTGTCGGTACCCAAACCCGCGGGCGCTCTTTTCGAGGAGGCGAAGGGGCTTGGCGGAATTTCTTCCGTCAGCGCGGGCGGTCGGGAGCTTTACAGCATGACGGTTTCCTCATGGATGCTTACCCCTTCGGTTTCCGGCCGCGTTGTCCTTCCTTCCGCACGGGTCAAGGCCCTGGGTCTTACCCTTGATTCGGATGCCCCCGCGATAACGGTGCTCGGCCTGCCGCCGGCGGTAAAATCAACGGGCGCTGTGGGAAAATTCGAGGTAAACGCGTGGACAGACAAAAGCGAGGTGTTTCCGGGGGAAACCGTGAATCTCTTTTTTCGCGTCACAGGCGAGGGGAATCTGAACTACCTTCAGCCCCCGCAGGTCAGCTTTGCCGATATTCTGATAACCGGACACGAAACCGCTCAGGCCGCCGAAGCCTTTGACTTGGGATACAGGGGCTGGGTGCAGTGGACCTTCAGGCTGTCTCCGGGGAAGGCCGGGAATTTTGCCCTGAATATTCCCGCTTTTTCGTGGCTGGACCCGCAAACCCGCGCTGTTGAAACCTTTCAGCCCCGGCCCCTGAGTATGCGGGTACGCGGCCGGCAGACCGCGCGGGATTCTTCCGGGCCGGACGGACACGGAATTCTGCGTTCCCGGGACCTGCGGGCCTGCGAACCCCTTGATCTGTACGCGAGGCCGTATATGTACACATTTATCATTCCCTGCGCGTTCTTCTTTACGCGGGGAATGCTTCGGCTCAGGAGGAGGTTCCGGGCGGCGGGAGTTCTTCTCCTCTCGCTGTGCCTTCTGGGCGCGGCGGGGGCGGGAGGCGAGGCGCGGGAAGAGGCTCTTGCCCGTGTTGACAAGGGCGCGGCCGCGTATGACAGGGGAGATTATACGGAAGCGGACAGGCTTTTTGTTTCGGCCGCGGAAACCCTTCGCGGCAGCCCCGGAGTTTTTTACAACATCGGCCTGACGCGCGAGGCTCTGAAAGACGCCGCCGGAAGCGTTTTCTGGCTGCGGAGGGCGGCCTTCCGCAATCCCGCGGCCGCGTTTATACGGGACAGACTGCACGAGGCGGAAAAAACCTTTGGCGTCACTCACGCCGCGCCTGTTCCCCGTATTCACCCCGATATGTTTTTTGCTGTTTTTGCCGCCGCCTTCCTCGCCATAGCCGTTCTCCCCCGGCTTGTCAGAAAAAGAACCATACTCTTTGTGTGCCTGACGGCGCTGCTGCTTGGCGCGGCTTTTTCCGCCGCCGCCACGGCCTGGCAGGCCGCCTCACTGGGCCGCGAGTGGGCGGTTGTCGCCGCGGGCGGCTCTCCCATGCGGAAGATACCCCTGCCGGAAGCCTCGGAGTGGCTGGAACTCGCGGAGGGGACGGCCGTCGATATTAAAAGCCGTTCAGGAGGGTTTGTTTTGGCCGCCACGGGTTCAGGCATTGAGGGCTGGCTGGAGGAGAAAAAACTTCTTGTCGCCGGGGAGATCTCCCATGCCGAATAAGGATAATCCCATGGAGAAATGGCTGCGGGATTTTCCGCCTCCGTCCGCCTCGGAACGGGAAAACCCGAAGCGGCCGAAAAGCGGCCGGCCCGAACGATTTCCGGCGGAACTCGATCTGCACGGGATGAGGCGGGAAGAGGCTTCCGCGCGGCTTGAGGATTTTATCAGAAACAGCGCGAGAGCCGGACTGCGGAAGGTACTGGTGATTCACGGCCGCGGACTGGGTTCCCGCGGCGGGGCCGTTTTACCGGAACTGGTCCGTGATGAGCTGGAAAAAAATCCCCATGTCGTTGACTTCGGCCCGGCCGAACCGTCACGGGGAGGAAGCGGAGCTTTGCAGGTTTTTCTGAAACAGGACAGACGCTGGCGCTAAGGCCCGTTACCGTTCGCGGTAGATAATGCGGCCTCTCGTAAGATCGTAGGGAGAAAGCGCGACTTTTACTTTATCGCCGGGCACGATGCGAATATAATGCTTGCGCATTTTGCCGGAGAGATGGGTCAGAATTACATGACCGTTTTTGAGCTCGACCCGAAACATCGTATTGGGCAGAGATTCCTTGACGATTCCTTCAACTTCAATGGCCTCTTCTTTTGCCACAAATCCTCCTTGCGGATATTACATTTTTTTATAGTAAATGCTCCGGAGCTTTGTGTCAACAAGCCGACATGCGGTTCGCATAGGCGAACCGCATGTCGGCCCCGGAAATTGCGGTGGATGTCACCAGCCTCTTCAGGCTTGTTCACACAAGCTCCTGGTTAAAACGCAATTGCGAAGCGATTGCCGTGATGGTTATGCCCCTGCCGCATATTTCCGTGAAAGCGTTCCCGCCGCAAGGCGGGCGGAAATTGGGGTGAGAGTCACAAGTTCTCTTCAGGGTAAAAAACTATCAGCCTAGTGTAATCGCAATTGCGCAGCAATTGCCGGATTGTTATGCCCCTTCCGCAATTTCCGTGATAGCGTTCCCGCCGCAGGCGGGCGGAAATTGCGGTGAATGGCGCCAGTACCCTTCCGGCTAAAAAACATCGCTCCTGGTTACAACGCAATTGCGCAGCAATTGCCGTGCTGGTTATGCCGCTTCCGCAATTTCCGTGAAAGTGTCCGGCGATCTTAGAGCCTGTTTAATATCTTGCCCCCCCGGGGCGCGCAAGGGATTGAAGCGGAAATCCTTTTGGCGTAGCCAAAAGATTGGAGCGAAAAGCCGGCGTACAACCTGCCTAAAGGCAGGTTGCCGGAATATAACGGCAGGGTTTTCGTATACGCCGGGCCGTTTTGCCCTATTTTGCAAACACACGGCTTCGCCGTGCGATTTCTTGGCCCGGTTTGCGGCGTTTTACGCCGCAAATGCGCCCAAATTCCGAATTATAAGGAGATTTTGAACAGGATCTTATGTTTTAGTGTAAACAAGGTACTCTATCTTTTTCCCTTCCCCGCCTGTGTGGTAAAAATTCCTTTCCTGTGTGTCTAAACATTAGAGTTGTTCGGAAACTTTAGTTTCTGAACAAGTCCGTCTATTGTAAAGGCGCGTGAGTTTTGCTGTTACAACAGGCGGTTTCCTGATATAGTTTTTAAATGAGCTGGTTCCAAAATTGCAAAAATGCGCACAGGCTCATAGAGGAGGTAACGAGGCGTTTTTATGGAACAGTCAATTAAAAAAAGCACCCTGTCAACCGTTGTAGTTATGATCTCTACGGCCGTGTCCCGGCTTTTCGGCTTTGTGCGTATTGCCGTTATAGGGGCCATTTTCGGCGCGGGCGGCCAGGCGGATGTTCTGAACGCGGTGTTCACAATTCCCAACAACCTCCGAAAACTTATGGCCGAAGGGGCTTTGTCTTCGGCCTTTATTCCTGTTTTGGCAAAATCCATTGTCCAGGATACAACGCTCAGGCGGTCAAAAAAAATTGTGCGCGCCATTCTGTCTTTTCAGTTAGTCGTTCTTGTGCCGGTTCTTCTTGCGGCGCTTGTGTTTTCTTCCCCGCTTATACGTGTCATTCTGGATTTTCAGGAACCGGAAAAAATTGAACTTGCCGCCGGACTTTTCCGCTGGATGATTCACTATCTTCTTCTTGTGAGTATCAGCGCCGTATTCATGGGTGTTATCAACGCTCATTCGAGTTTTCTTGTTCCGGCAATAACGCCGGTACTTTTCTCTGTGGCGGTTATCTCCTCAGTGATTCTGCTGCACAGGATGTTCGGCCCTTACGCCATGGTTATTGGCGTGCTTGCGGGCGGTCTGGCCCAGATTCTGTTTCAGACGCCTAAGATGAGGTCACTGGGTTACCGCTGGAAGCCGGACCTGGATTTTAGAAACCCTGATTTTGTCAAGGTGATGAAACTGTGGCTGCCGGTTGTGGCCACGGCTTCGGTCTATACGATAACCGAGCAAATAGCCATACGTTTCGCGACGGCCCTGGAAGACGGCAGTGCGTCCGCCATGAGTAACGCTCTGGTTTTTTGGCAGCTTCCTTTCGGAATTTTTTCCGCCTCAATAACAACGGTGCTTTTTCCCCGGATGAGCAGGCAGGCCGGCCTGGGCGATACCGAAGGGCTGAGAGCAACCCTTGAATATGGTTTGCGTTACCTTATTCTGCTTCTCGTGCCGTCCGCGGTTATCATGTCTTTTCTCGCGAAAGAGATTATCGCCGTAGCCCTTCAGCGGGGAAATTTTTTGCCTTTTAATACCGCCCTCACCGCCAGGGTTCTTATTGCGTACAACCTTGGCCTTTTCTCCGTCGGGGCTTTCAATTTTTTTCAGCGCTTTTTTTATGCCCGCGGCAATTACAAGACCCCGCTTGTTTCCGCATTGATTGTCTGCGTCTTGGATATTGTTCTGTCACTGATTCTTAAAGAAACCTCTCTGCGGGTGGCTGGCCTTGCCCTGGCAAACTCCCTGTCCCTTACCCTTGGGCTTTTCATCATGTGGTTCCGGACGACGCGCAAGCTCGGGGGGCTGGACAGCCGCGCCATTATCCTCACCCTGGCAAAGACCCTGTGCGCCGTCCTGCCTGCGGCTCTCTTTATGTGGGTTTTCTTGCGTTACACCGGAGACTGGTGGCGCGGCGGAAGTACAGCCTTAAACCTTGCGTACCTCAGTATCGCCGGAGCGGGCGCCTGCGGCATTATTCTTACAATGTACAGAATTATGAAGATCGATATTTTAATGAACATCATGAAAAGAGAGAAGTGAGCGGGGAGCAGGGCATCGGCGTTTACTTTTTTCGAGTCATCTATATCGCATTTCTTGCGGCTTTTCCGCAATAAACCGGGCATGTAGGGGGTTCCGCCGCTGGCGCGGCCGCTTCGCGCCCCTTCAATCCCTTGCGCCCCACGGGCTTTTTGCACTTCGCGCAACTCAATTTTTTATAGTGAAGGTAAGCGCTGTTGCCCATAAAAAACGCTTCCAGACAGCAATACCATATTTAGTCGCATGGTGCTACGGATATGGCCGGGGCGATAAAAAAAGCGAACGGCTTCGGTCCGCCGCTAGAGAGAGCTTTTTTTATCGCCCCGGTCTTTGTGTTTAGTTTACCATGAGTTTAAATTTGGA
>JAISQU010000328.1 GCA_031274005.1 Spirochaetales bacterium | reverse complement strand
GCAAGAGGCCTTATAAAACCCTTGGCGTATACAAAGGTCGAAGGGCCGAAATCCTTTTGGCACAGCCAAAAGATTGAAGCGGAAAGCCCGGTTTTTTGCGAAGCAAAAAAGGCGCACGGGAAAAATTGGTACACCCCAATGCGGGATGCTGCTGCGCCTATGGCAATCCATTGCCACAATAGACCTCCTCATGCGCCGCAGCATTTTTTATATTTTTTTCCGCTTCCGCAGGGGCAGGGGTCGTTTCGGCCTATTTTAGGCTGCTCCCGGCGTACCGTCTCCACAGGCTCTTCGTCTTCTTCGCCGTCCATGTAGCCGATGGGCCGGACATGGTGTTTGGCAAGCGTTTTCAGGCGCTGCTGTACCATTTTCTTATGGTTGGGGGTACTCAGCGCCTCGTCAAAAAAATCTTCGTGCAGGCTGTACAGTTCCGGGTATTCCTTTTTCAGGCGCAGGATGGGCGAATGGTAAGTATCCCAGTCATCCAGAAGAAGAAATTCCATGGACATCCGCTCAAACCCGTCCTCTTTGGAATTTACGCCGTCGTGCATCCGCCCAAGCAGTTCGCGGAGCAGGACGGGAAAACCGTTTTTCTCAAGGTTGTAAAAATCAAACGAGCGCCCGGCTTCCACGAGGCTCTTACGCAACTGCCCGTCCATACGAGGCAGCAGCTCCGCGATGCGCTTGATTTGCGGGTAAAAATGTATGAACCGTGATCCGCCGGCAATGAGGCTGCTCAAAAGGAGGGCGACAGTCATTTCGATATCATCCGGGTCCTTCTGTTTGCCGTCGCTTATAAAACGAAAAATGGTGTTCAGGCACTCCCCGCCGAAAGCCGCATCGTTATCCGTGCAGAAAATGAACGCTTTGGTATACAGGTAGAGATTCCCGCTATCCTTTTCCTTAACGGCTTCTACGGCCTCCCGGCAGATTTTCTGCGTTTCCCGCCAGTCCTTTGCCTTTATGTGCTGGTCCATGAGCGCCGTCCAGGCGGAGGCGCAGCCGCTGTCAATTTCAAGCGTCCGCCGGTACTGCGTGGCCGCCTTCTTGTTCCATCCGCGCTGATCGTAGGACTCGGCGAGATTGAGGGCGTAGTCGGCGTTGTCCGGCTCCTGTTTGCACAGGTATTCCCAGGCTTCCATGGCTTTGCCGCTTTTGCCTTCCGCTTCCATCGAAAAGGCGTATTCCTCCCGGATTTTTGCCAGCTCCGGGTAGCGTTTCAGAATAACGCTGTAGGTATCCGCGGCCTGGGAATGTCTGCCACGGATGTTGGCGTTTTGGGCCTCCCAAAACAGGGGAGCAATATCTTCCGGCAGGGCGCCGGTTTTGTCATATTCGGCGCGTTTTTGTTCGCTGGAAAGCGTTTCATAGGCGGCGCGCACCTGCTTGAACTCTTCAGGGAAACGCTCGGGGGGATATTGCCGCACAAGGGTAAAATACGCGCGCTTTATCTCCTGGAGGGGCGCTGTTTTTTCGATTCCCAGTACCTCGTAATGGGTTTTCATAGCAGCCCCCACAGGCGTTTGCGCCGCCTCAGAGTTTCTTCAAGACCCGCCTGGGCAAGCCCGGATCCCCTGTCTTTTTCCCGCGCCATAGCGAAACAGTCCGCGGCCTTGGTGTAGCGTTCCGCGAGGGCAAAAAGGCAGCCCTGAATGTTTAAGGCGCGTACGCTTTGATGCGGGAGGGCTTCCGCCGCGCGGGCCGCGGCCTTCCATTTTTTGCGCGCCGCGAGATCGCGTACCCGCCGGAGACCTTCTTCCATAGCGGCGCACTCCTCCCCGGCGGGCGCGGGGAAGCCTGCGGGAAAATACCGCTGTGCATCCGGATACCCCAGTTCATACAGGCACAGCCCCAAAAGGAAGACCGCGTCCGTGCGCTGCGGGTCAAGGATGCAGGCGTACCAGGCGTACAGCGCCGCGCCGCTGAGATCCCGCCGTGAGGCCACGCAAAGCGCCAGCCTGTAGTACCGCGCCCCAAGCTCGTCGTTCATGGCATGGCTTCCAGCAGTTCCAGAAGTTGATCGCGCAGGCCCCCGGCTTGTTCCTCCTTCTCCAAAAGCAGGGCTTCCTTTATCTGTTTAACAAGAATGTCCAGTTCACCCGTTTCGTCGGCGCCGCCGGCGATACGCTTTTCGGCCTTGCGAATGGCCGGACGGTACCGCCGCGCCCCGTTCGCTTTTTCCCATTTTGACAAATCCAGAACAGGCTTGGGTTTTACGCCGGTGGTATTAATTTCCGCGGAAACCTGTTTGCCCGTGGAGACAACGCTGGCTTTTACCTGCAAAATACCGTTTATGTCATAAGCAAAGACTACCTCAATCGGTTCCCTGCCCCTTTTGGCCGGGGGAATTCCTGTAAGCATCACATCGCCGAGCCGCTCGTTGTTCTGCGGGTCGGCGGAATCTCCCTGATAGACCTCAATACGCGCCTGGGTCTGGTAATCCGTATGGGGATGATATATTTTTGATTTTTCCGTGGGAATCGTGGTGTTGCGCGGAATAATAGCGTCAAATACAAGCCTGTCGTCATAAAGGCCCTCGTGTACAACGGAGGTTCCCAGTGTGTAGGGGCAGACATCCGTTAAAACAAGTTCCGCCGATGCGATGCTGCCCTCAAGCAGGCCCGCCTGAATCGCCGCGCCCCGTGCCACCGTCAAATCCGGGTCCACCGGAGATTTGGGAAAAGCGGACAGGCTTTCCTGTACCACTTTTTGCACGCAGGGAATACGGGTGGAGCCGCCCACCAGCAGGATGACATTGAGATCCCCCGGGGAAAGTCCGGAATCGGAAAGGGCCGTCATCATGGGTTCGCGGGTGGACTCGACTTTTTCGCGCACCCACTCCTCAAATTCGGCGCGGGTTACGGTTCTTTCAACAGAAACGGGCTTGCCGTCTTTGGCGGTTAAAAGGAAAGGCAGGGATATCCCGTATTCCTCGCGGGAACTCAAGGCAATTTTGCAGTCCTCCGCCGCTTTTTTCAGCCGCATAAGGGCGCGCTCATCGCCCGTCGTGTCCGCCAGCCTGGCCATAATAATTTCGTCAAAATCCTTGCCCCCCAGATGGTTGTTGCCGCGGCTGGCCTTTACGTCTATCACGCCCTCGAAGAGTTCAAGCACCGTAACGTCCAGCGTGCCGCCGCCCAAATCGTAGACAAGCACATTTTTGCATTCCTTGAGATTCGCCATGCCGTAATCAAGAGCCGCCGCCGTGGGTTCGTTAAGGATGCGTTCTACATGCAGCCCCGCAAGCTCCCCGGCTTTTGCGGTGGCGCGGCGCTGAATATCCGTGAAATACGCCGGAACCGTAATGACCGCGCGGTCAATTTTTTCGCCAAGCCGCGTTTCCGCGCAGCCGACCAGATACTTAAGAAGCATGCTTTGCACTTCTTCCGGGGAATATTCTTTGCCGTGGGCGCGCAGAACTTCGCCGCTTCCCGTAAGGCGCTTGACTTCCATAAAGGTACAGTCCGGGCGTGTAAAAAGATATTCGGCGGCGTTTTCGCCCACCAGAATATCGCCGTTGTCGCTTATATGCACCACCGACGGCGTGATGAGTTTTCCCAGCGTATTGGGTATCAGCCGGGGGGCGCCGTCAACAATACAGGCGATTTCCGATGTAGATGTTCCTAAATCAATACCAACTATTCTGCTCATTTTCTGCATCTCCTTCTTCGGGACATTCCGGTCCCGTACTGATAACAACGGCGGCCCTGCGCAGAACCGTCCCCAGATACCTGTAACCGCTTTGAAGCACCCGCGTCACACGCTCCCGTGGAAGAGGCGAGGCGGCGGCGGCCTGAACCGTATGGATTTCCGGGTCAAGGCTCTGGCCTTCTTCGCCCAGGCGGATAATCCCGCAGCCCTCCAGCACGCCGTCTGAATTTTGCCACAAGAGGCGCGCCTGGTTTTCAAGCTCTTCGCTGCCGCTTTGCCGGGCATAGGCGCAGAAATGTTCAAGAATATCGCATAGCGCTATCGCCGCGGCGGCGAGTTTATCCCCGCGTTCTTTTTCGGCCTCAAGGGTTTCCTGCAGCACGCGGGTATCGGACTCTTTTGCCAGATCGTAGATTTCCTCGACCTGAAAGGAAAGGTCGGCCTGCTTTTTATTCAGCGCCGCCAGCAGTTTTTGTTCCGCCAAAATAAGTTCTGCAAGTTCGCTGTGCGGCAGGGGTTCTGGTTCGCGGGCAAGCAGTTTGTTGAGTTCTGTTTCAAAATTCAGCATGGTTTTTCCAATAGGCAAGAGTGTATAAAAATATGGGGAAAATGGGAAGGGGGGGGCGGGGCCTTGGCAGCAATTTTACTTTCAGGAAATTCGACAACGAAAAGCACGAAAAAGGACACTCCTTTCAAGTACCATCAAGGGCACATCAGATCTATGGTCTGCGGACACGAAGGTTTTGGGTAGAACTCTTTCCTTACCTTCATGTGTCCTTGGAAGTCCGACGGGCTGCTATAATTCTTTGATCTGCTGTTCCGTAAGGCCGGTATATTTTATTATCTTGCTGACCGGCTCGCCGTCCGCTTTCATGTTCCGGGCAGTCTCAAGTTTGCTTTCCTGCCTGCCTGCCTGTAAGCCTTTCTGTAAGCCTTCCTGTTTTGCGTAGTTTATTCCGCTGGTCCAGTCCGACAGCGCCATCTCCCGCATTTTGTATGCCCGCAAAGCCTCTTTATCAAGAGAAACATGGCTTACCTTTTCCTGCGCTTTTTGTATCGCCTGATCCATTTTTATTACCTCCTCAACTATCTCCGGCGGACTGTCTTTGTCAAAGTAGGACAGCCACCGGTGCAAAGGGTCTTGCTTTATATCCTTTTTCCCCAGCCGTCTGAATTTCGCCATATCCACAAAGTGAATTTCCAGCGCGTCGGTTAAAAGACAATCCTTGTCGGTATCTTCCCACAGGTGAAACGTTGTATGAAAGTTCTGCGAATTGATGAACTGGAAATTCACAATATTGATGGCAATGACATTAGGCAGTTCCAGGTAGTCCTGCCCGGCCTCAATACCCTGAATGTACTCCAGACACCAGTAAAACAGGCTGCGTTTATCCATGTTTCCCAAATTACGAAGCTGTACTTCAATATTGGTTTTTGTACCATCCGGGAGCACAGCGCGAATGTCTAAAACGCTGCTTTTGTTACCGAGTATTTCCGCGGTGAAGATTTTGTTTTCCAGTATCTCCACTGAAATCAGTTTGTCCTTTCCGGTTCGCCGCAGGACGGCGTTCAAAAAACCTGAAAGCTGCTGCTCGTCGCCTTTTTCGCCCATCATACGCATAAAAAGGTAATCGTTTAGAGGGTTAAGGCGGCCTGTAACCAGAGGCGTATCATCCATAAGCTAAGTATAACCGATACGCATGGAGAAAGAAAAGACCCAGCCGACATGAGGTTCGCATAGGCGAACCTCATGTCGGCCCCGGAAATTGCGGTGAGAGTCACCAGTGCGCTTCAGGCGGGAAAACAAAACTCTCGATTACAACGCGCGTTCCGCGCGCAGTTTCGGGTTATGTCTCTTCCGCAATTTCCGTGATAGTGTTCCCGCCGTAAGGCGGGCGGAAATTGTGGGAAAAGCTGCCAGCGCCGCGTACAAAAAAACGCTATGCCTGAATGTAACGCAATTGCGCAGCAATTGCCGTGCCGGTTATGCCCCATCCGCAGATTTCTGTGAAAGATACTACTACGCAGTCAGGAATGAAATTATGAATGAGTCAGTCCGTCATTCCCGCGCACGCGGGAATCTGTTCATGGTTTGCGCCTGCGCGCACAACATATCCCGGCGCGGGGCGTCGGGATGACTGAATAGCTGCCAAAATTGGAAAATTTTACACGGAAAAAATTGATGCACCCTAAACCCCTTGCAAAAAATATAAAGATACGGAGCCTTTCCCAAAACTCCAGCGGATTTTATAAAATACCCTTAAAAACTGTATTTTTCCCCTAAAACGAGTTAGTTTGACCCATTTTTATAATGATTCCATGCGAGACGCCCAAAAAAA
>JAISQU010000282.1 GCA_031274005.1 Spirochaetales bacterium | reverse complement strand
CCTCCTGTTCGCAGAACTTTGAAGCGGTTCACGTGACAGGAGGTTTTTTTATAATCCCGGAATTGTCAAACTCTGTGGGTCCCCCGGCAAAGCCGGGGGATTATACATGGGATTTAATTCTATAAAGCGAGGGTAAACGCCGATGCCCTGTCAATGATACTCTTTGCATTGCATATTTCGGCCAAACTTAGAGCCTGCTTAAAATCTCCTTATAATTCGGAATTTGGGCCCGGCGTATACGAAAACCCTGCCGTTATATTCCGGCAGCCTGCCTTTAGTCAGGTTGTACGCCGGCTTTTCGCTCCAATCTTTTGGCTGCGCCAAAAGGATTTCGGCCTGTAGCCTTTATATTACGCTAAGAGCTTTTTAGGGCCTCGTTCTGGCGCAACCACGGAATAGAAAAATGCTGCATTTTCCTATTCCGCCTTGACTGACGCCTTGTTATCACAAACACGCTTGCGCGTGCGTTTGTTTGGGCATGCTTCAATCCCTTGCGCGCCCGGGGGGAGGCAAGATATTAAACAGGCTCTAATACCCCCGGCGCGCCGTATTGCCCCTGATCATATTTTTTTATATTCCGCCGCGCCGTCGTTTTTCCTGCCATAGGCGCCGTAATAGACCTTGCCCGCGTCGAAGCGAAAGGCCGGTTCGGGAGTTTTCGCGGCATACCCCAGGGCGACAACCGAAAAAGGCAGAATATGCGGAGGAAGGCCGAAACGTCCGGAAAAAGCCCTGATCCTGTCCTCATCGGGATACCAGCCAAGCCAGACGCCGCCAAGCCCCTCCTCTACAATCTGAAGAAGAATATTTTCCGTGGCGGCCGAAAGATCCTGTATCCACCAGGTGTCCCCGGGGTTATCCACACAGCCTATACCCAGGTTAACGCACACGGTAATGGCCGCCGCCGCCCCGCCGAGCATTTTCGCGTACGGACTCATTGCGGCAATGGCCTCGCGATCCTCCTGCGATGTGGCGACAAGGAATTCCCATGGCCGCCTGTTATGCGCAGACGGCGCCTCGAAGCCCGCTCTCAGAATACGCTCAAGTTTGTCCTGATCAATTTTTTTTGATAAAAAATGGCGCACCGAACGGCGATTAAAAATCACGGACATATTTACCTCCGTAGACTGTTTTACAGAAATACATTAACCGAAACTCACCGTCTGTGTCAATTTTATGAGGGTTGTTCAGGAACTAAAGTTTCCGGACAACTCTATTGTCCGTCCCCGGTTTGCGTGCGCAGGTATGTACGCAGATGATTCAGAACCTCATCAAAATCAAGGGGTTTGCCCACATGCCCGTTCATGCCGGCGGCAAGACAGTTCTCTATATCTTCGCGGAAAACATTCGCGGTCATCGCGATTATGGGAATGCTTTTCGCTTCAGGAACATCCATGGCGCGGATCCTGCGGGTCGACTCATAGCCGTCCATTTCCGGCATTTGTATATCCATAAAAATCATATCGTAACGGCCGGGATTTTCCGCGAACATGCGCAGCGCCTGCGCCCCGTTGTCCGCGCAGTCAATTTCCAGTTCCGTCGGCTGCAAAAGCGCAAGAACGATTTCGCGGTTGATTTCCACATCCTCGGCCAGCAGGATGCGCCTGCCCGTAAACAGAGGGGTATCGGACGCGCCGGGTTTCCCCGAATCTTCGCCGCCCTGTTCCCCTGCGGCCTGCGTACCCAGGCACTCATTTATGGCGTCGGCAATGGCGGAGGGGAATAAGGGTTTGGAAAGGAATTTATCCACTCCCGCTTCCCTCGCATCCTTTTCTACCATATTCCAGTCGACGGCGGATATCATAATCACAACCGGCCTGGTATGCGCCGCGGCCGCTCCTCTTTTAATATGCTGAGTAAGGGCTATACCGTCCATGCCGGGCATCTTCCAGTCAATAAAGTAAATATCGTAGGGGCCCTTTTCGCCTATCAGCGCCATGGCCTGTTCCGCGCCGGAAGCGGCGTCGCACATAAAGCCGATCCGCCGGGCAAGGTCCAAAAAGTATTCCGTTATATCCGCCTCATCGTCGACAACAAGAACCCTGAGGCTATCCCAATTGGCCCCGCCTAAAAGCGCCTGCTTCCCGCCCCGGCCCCGCCGGGCCTGAATCGTAAAGATGAACTTTGACCCCTGCCCCGGCTGCGACTCGACCCAGATACGCCCGCCCATCATTTCAACGATACGCTTGCAAATGGCAAGCCCCAGCCCCGTGCCGCCGAATTTGCGCGCGGTATTCGAGTCCGCCTGCACAAAAGAATTAAAAAGCCTCTCCTGCTGTTCTTCGCTTATGCCTATGCCCGAGTCGCTCACCGATATACGAATCGTGCACAGGCCGTCGGACTCCTCAAGTAAATCATTGTCCAGATGGATGGCGCCGCCTTCGGGAGTAAACTTAACCGCGTTGGAAAGAAGGTTGGTAATCACCTGGGTAAGCCGCTGGTCATCCCCGACAAGGCTGTCGGGGATGTTCTCTCCGATACGAACAGTGAAACGCTGTTTTTTTTCATCCACCCGGAAAGTGATGACGCCTACTGCCTTGCGCAGAGTACGCTCAAAGCTGAACTGCGCAAAAGAAAGCTCGAATTTGTTTGCCTCGATTTTTGACATATCAAGCACATCGTTAATAACTCCCAGAAGATGCGTAGAGGCGTCCTCGATCTTTCCCAGGCAGTAATCCTTTCTTTCTGTTTCCTGCGTCCCCCTGGCAATCGCGGTCATGCCGATAATGGCGTTCATGGGGGTGCGCATCTCGTGACTCATGTTCGCGAGGAACTCACTCTTTGCCCGCGCGCTGGAGAGGGCCGACTCGCGGGCCCGGATGAGATTCCCTGTCATCTCGTTGCGCAGCATGGCGTTGGCGATGAGCATGCTGCCCGAACGCAGGATGGCCTCCTCGTCACCGGAGAACTCCCTCTCCCTGTGGCAGTCGTCAAAGCCCACAAAGCCCCAAAAGATGCCGCGCATAAAAACAGGTATCACAAAAATCGAAACAATCCCCTGACGGCCCAAAACGGCCTTCTCGGCTTCTGAATACTTTGGAGCGGTATTCTTGAAGCACTCCCCCCGCAGAAGTTTTTTCCAGCCGGGAAACTCCTCATAGGATATGTCCAGGTGGATAGTCTTGCTGTGTTCAAGGCTGGAGTTCGCGGCCCATTCGTAGAGAAAAACAGCGCGCAGCTCGCCGTCTTTAATTTCGTTCTTATAGATGTACACAGTATCCACATTGACGGCCCGCGCCATCATGCCCATGCATTGCCACAATTCCTTCTCAAAATCAGCCACCCCGGATTGCAGCAGAATTGAGGCGACTTCATTAACCGTCTGCAAAAGAGCATCCTGTTTTTCCAGGGCAAGACGGGCCTTCTCATCAGCCTCGCGCATTTTTTCGGTTATCTCGGCGCGCTCGCGGGCCGCCTCTTCGGCCTTCGTTTTTTCCCTGTCGTAGAGGAACCGCTGGAATTTAATCACCGCGCCAACAAAGAAACCCGTTACCAGAAGAGCGTGGATGTTCTCGCCGTACCTTTGAAATGAATTGACGGGTTTTACCCAGTGGGGAAAGACATAACCCAGATAATAACAAACGCAGATTATCAGAATATGGGTTACAAGGAGAATGACGAGACTCCGGCCTTTCGCAAGCAGGAAAGCAATGATGATGCTCATGGCGAAATAAACGGACATGCTCCCGTTCACGCCGCCTATCGCAAAAAAGTTTATGGGAAAAAGAATGTCCCCCAAAACGATAATGGCAAGCCACGCTCCCAGAGTATACTTCTTGAAACGGCTATTGATATAAAACATGATAAGCACCGAAACAAGAATAAGAGCCGTGGCAATCTGGGCAAGGCCGGAAACGCCTTCGGCCATACGCGCGATGATAGCCCCAAGACAAGCCAGGATTCCCAGCGCGTACGACATATTGAGGATTCTGGCTTCAAGAGATTGTTCGTCCGATAGAATATATTTCCAGATGAGCCTGCGTGCAAATTTCATTGGTACCTCTGGCTTTAATATATGCACATTATCAGCCTTTGGGCCAGTAAGTGAAAAGAGGCTTGGTGACTTTCACCGCACATTTCCGGTCGGGAGATAGTCTCCGCGCGAAGCGCGGGGCACAATCACGGAAATGTGCGGAAACGGCATACCCACC
>JAISQU010000243.1 GCA_031274005.1 Spirochaetales bacterium | reverse complement strand
GTTGTGTGTTCAAGCCTGAAGTGCTCTGGTGTCTTTCACCGCATATTTCAGCCCCGCCTTGCGGCGGAGACACTTTCACGGAAATTGCGGAAGGGAGATAGCCCGAAAGTGCAATTGCTGCGCAATTGCGATTACACCAGGCTGATAGTTTTTTACCCTGAAGAGAACTTGTGACTCTCACCGCAATTTCCGGTCGGGACATTTTCTCCGCGCTTCGCGCGGAGAAAATGTCCCCTTGCCAAATAACCCCCTATGGAATATTATGTACCCGGGAAAACGAAATGAGAATCCACTATATACAGCACGCTCCCTCTGAAACCCCCGGCGTTATTCTTGACTGGGCGCGGGAAAAGGGCCACCGGCTTACACAAACCCTTACTTACAGCGATAATATGCCGGAGGCTGCTTTCCCTTCCCCGGAGAGTTTTGACTGGCTTGTTATTATGGGCGGCGCCATGAACGTGTACGAAGAGGCGGACTACCTCTGGCTTGTGGACGAGAAGGTTTTTATAAAAAAGGCGGTGGACGCGGGCAAGACGGTACTGGGCCTGTGCCTGGGCGCGCAGCTCCTCGCGGTTGTCCTGGGCGGAAAAGTTACAAAAAATCCCCGCAAGGAAATCGGCTGGTTCCCCGTTACCCTCACCCCGGAAGGCCGGGAACTGCCCATTCTCTCCTTCCTGCCGCGGCAGTTTCCGGTGTTTCAATGGCATGGGGATACTTTCAGCATTCTGCCCGGGGGCGCCATCCCCCTGGCCGAAAGCGCGGCCTGCAAAAATCAGGGTTTTGTGTACGGCGACAGAGTTTTCGCCTTCCAGTTCCATTGGGAAAATACCCGCGAAACCATTCAGGAGTTCATCTCATCAGGAGCGGACGAACTGGTTCCCGCGGAGTATGTTCAAACGCCGGAAGAGCTTCTGGCTCATCCTGAGTACATCAAACAAAACAACGAGTGGATGAGGGAATTCCTGGACCGCCTTGAAGCCAAAACGGAGAAAAAAACCCTGCTCTTCGCCGCGGCGTCAAAAGACGGAAAGCTGGTAGACACCCATTTCGGCCACGCCACACGGTTTTACATCTACGAATACTCCGGCGGAAATGTCAGCTTCAAAGAGTTCCGCGACGTACCCCAATACTGCGCTCCCGAAGAAAAGGAAAAGGCCGGCGCGCTGGATCTCATCCTCGAAACAATACGGGACTGCGCCTGTGTCCTCACCGTCCGCATAGGGGAGCCGCCCCGGCGGGCTTTGGAACGCAAGGGGATCAAAGTCCTCATGACCTACAATCCCATAGAAGAGGCGGTACGCGAAGCCGCGGAAAAGATGCGCTGAGGAACCGGGCCGCGGCGTTATGAGCATCCTGTTGTGGAACCGCAGGTCTCGCATTTGAGGCAGGTTCCGCTGCGCACAAGGGTTGAATGCCCGCAGGCCGGACAGGGGTCGCCCTCGTAGCCTTTAGCGCGGGCCATTTTGTAGGCGTATATTTTTTCGCCGCCGGTTTTGACAGCGGATGCTTCTCTACCGCCAGGATCGGGACTCTTTGTTGTTTCCGTGGAGATAAGGTCTTCAGGCTTTACCTGCACAAGATCGGTACGGTGAAGGTAGGTCAGGGCCAAATCCCGGAATATAAAATCCAGCACCGATGTCGCCATCTTGATATTCTCGTGCCCGTGGACAATGCCGTTGGGGTCGAATTTGCTGAAAGTAAAAGCCTCCACATATTCCTCAAGGGGAACGCCGTACTGAAGGCCCAGGGAAACCGCTATGGCAAAACTGTTGAGCAGCGAACGGAAGGCCGCGCCCTCCTTGTGCATGTCCAGAAATATTTCACCCAGGCTGCCGTCCGCGTAGTTTCCGGTGCGCAAGAACAGGCTGTGACCGCCTATTTTGGCCTTCTGCGTATAACCCTTTCGGCGGTTGGGCAGGGGTTTTCTGCCCCGCGCGGTCTTCACGGAACCGGCCATGATTTCGGGCATGGCGGGTTCAGCCGTTTTCAGTTCCGCTTCCAGGGCCACAAGGCTGTCCGCTAGAATATCCCCGGTTCCGGAAAGAGTAACCAGAGGCTGACTCAATTTTGAACCGTCCCGGTACAGGGCTATGGCTTTAAGCATTTTTTTCCACGCGCCGATGTAAGCGCCCTTAACGTCTTCTACGGAGGCGGAGTTCGGCATATTGATCGTTTTTGAAATCGCGCCGGACACAAAGGGCTGTACCGCGGCCATCATGTCTATATGAGCCTCCCAGGGAATAACCCGCCGGGACATACGGCCCGAAGGATTGGCCGTGTCAAAAACCGGAAGATGCTCCTCCTTTAAAAACGGCGCTCCCAGAACGCCCATCGTTCCCGTAACGTATATATCGGCCTGCTCAATCTCCGCGGCCGAAAACCCCAGGCTCCGCAAAAGGCTAAAGCCCGGCGCCGTGTAGGCCGCTTGAGGAATATGAAGTTTCTTTTCCAGAAACTCCGGAGCAAACAATCCGGGGTGAACCGCCGCTTCCAGGGAAAAAGCGTTTTTCACGGCTTCCTCGATTTTCGCGCACTCCTTTTTACCGAAACCCTTTGCTTCCAGACCCTTAAAGGAAAGCGCCCCGCCGGCGGGAAGCTCGCCATGCCCCATACACCAGGCGATAATTTCCGCTATTTCTTTTTCAGCGTAACCAAGTTTTTTCAGGGCCGGCGGGATGGAATGATTGATAATTTTGAAAGACCCGCCTCCGGCGAGTTTTTTGTATTTTACCAGCGCGAAGTCAGGTTCGACGCCGGTAGTGTCGCAGTCCATAAGAAGGCCGATTGTCCCCGTGGGAGCGATGGCCGACACCTGAGCGTTCCTGTACCCGTACTTTTCGCCCCCGTTAATGGCGCGGTCCCAGCAGTCCCGCGCCGCGGAAAGAAGATACGCGGGGCAGTCCGACTCGGAGATTTCCGCGGGATAAACCGAAAGGCCCTCGTATTCGGCGCGGGGAACCGGATACAGGGCGCGCCGGTGATTGCGCATAACGCGGAGCATGGATTCGCGGTTGGCGGCAAAACGCGCGAAAGGACTACAGTCTTTCGCCAGAAGGGCGGACACGGCGTAAGCCTCGCCGGTAAGGATGGCGGTAAGCGCGGCGGCGACAGCCCTGCCCTCCTTGCCCGCGTAGGGAAGACCCATAACCATAAGAAGGCTTCCCAGGTTGGCGTAGCCAAGGCCAAGGGTGCGGTACTCGTAGCTTTTGCGGGCAATCTCCTTTGACGGAAACTGCGCCATCACAACGCTGATTTCCAGAATCAAAGTCCATATTTTAATCGCGTGAAGCATATTCGGGACATTCATTTCTCCCGTTTTTTCGTCGTAAAACGCAAGGAGGTTCAGCGAAGCAAGGTTGCAGGCCGTATCGTCAAGAAACATATACTCCGAGCAGGGATTGGACGCGCGGATTTCCCCGTCCGCGGCGCAGGTATGCCACTCGTTAATCGTCGTATGAAACTGCAGGCCGGGGTCGGCGCAGAGCCAGGCGCTGCGGCAAATCTGGTCCCACAGGCCGCGGGCCTTGATGGTCCTCATCACCCCGCCGCCGGTACGGGACTTCAACTGCCAGTCCCCGTCATCCTGAACGGCGCGCATAAAATCTTCGCTGATGCGCACCGAATTGTTTGAAGCCTGGCCGCTTACGGTGGAGTAAGCCTCGCCCATCCAGTCGGTCGTATATTGGGGAGGAAGCCCGGCGTCCGCGCCCTGCTTTAAAAGCCGCAGATACTGATACAGATACGCCACAGGAACGCCGTCACTGAGCGCGGCGGTAAGGGCTTTTTTCAAACCGGCGTTTTTCCGGGGATCAAACCGGGCTTCTGCGTCCGCGTTTTTCCCTCCTCCTGTAAAGGCGGAAAGGGTTTGGGAAATCGCCCGGACATGACGGTTAATAAGGCAACTCCCCGCGACCAGGGCCGAGACCTTGTACTCCTCGTTTACCTTCCACTTCGTATAGGTTTCAATATCAGGATGATCCGCGTCGAGAGTAACCATCTTCGCGGCGCGGCGGGTTGTGCCGCCGCTTTTTATGGCGGAGGCGGAGCGGTCGGCGATTTTCAAAAACGACAACAGGCCGGAAGAAACCCCGCCGCCGCTTAAAGGCTCGTTTTCGCCGCGCAGGCGGGAAAAATTGCTGCCCGTACCGGAACCGTACTTAAAAAGCCTCGCCTCGCGGTTTATCAAATCCATGATGCCGCCCTCGTTGACAAGGTCATCTTCAACATTGAGGATAAAGCAATTGTGAAGGACAATATTTCCCGCGAGAAAATTTGCGCTTCGTGTTTGAATATCATACACAGGCATATCTCCCAGGTATTCTATCCGGGTAATTGTTTCAAAACGCTGATCGGGAAGAACTTCTCCCTTTAGATCGGCGGCAAGAGAAGCGGCAAGTTCCTCCTGCTTTTCAAGGGACACAAAATTGATAAGTTCCTGAAATTTTTTCCGTTCACTTTTGTAAGAAATAAACAGGTCATTACAGGCCTGCGGGTTATCCCGGCTATCTCCGTAAATCCCTATCCGGCTGTAAACGCCAAGATTTGCCAGCAGCTTTTGAGTATCCTGTATAAGCTCCGGTGATATGCTCTCCAGAACTACATCAAATGAATCAGTTGGTCCCGCGTGGGAATAAACCCTGCCGCCGGTCTGAAAAACAGAGCGCAAATAGGCCGCCGCAACATCCCTGCCCCCGCATAAGACAGCTTCCGGAATACGCCTATACGACCAGGGCGGTTCGCTTGCATATTTCTCACTAAAGGGGCGCAGTTTTTCACCGTAAAGCCGAATCCTCCGCAGGATACATTTGTCATCCTCCCTAACAGGTTTTCCAACGCCGACTTTACAGTCAACGCCTTCAAAAACCTTCTGTATATGGGGGGTTAAAAAGTTGTACTCCTCATCACCAGCGGTCACAAATTCCAAAACAAGGGAACGATTGGCGCCGCTGGTATCGTACCCCGCGCGCCCGTCCCCTGTAAGCCAGCCCGCCAGTACCGCTTCACTTACGGCTATCTCATTAACAGCGCCTTCGGAAATAGACGTATTGGCAGCCTGAAGCAGCCGCATTCCCTCGCGGAGTTTCCCCGCTTCAATCCATTGCGGCCCATCTTTTCCTGTATCTGTATCAAGAGCTTCGGCAAGCACTAAATGATCCGGCGTGGCTTCCACAGTATTTCCATTTTTAAGAACCACCCGGAGCACCGGTTTGACGCCGTTCTCCTTCGCCGCAAGTATTTCTGTAATCCCATCCTTATCGTAAACCTTCGTACCAACAAGGTTGCGTTCCGCCAGCTTACCTATAGCAAGCGGCCCCTGCGGCGTACTGATGAGGGCATGATACGGCAGACACGCATGCGGCTGAGGCCGGGCGTAGGCGCTCTCCGATTTTTTTACCTCGCCGCTTTGCGGGTCAACATAATAATGACCCTGGGGAGGCCCCTCAATGCCGTAAACCTCGTACAGGCCGGTGTTAAACCACTGGGGCGAGTTGGGGGCGGCCATCTGCCGCGCGAGCATATACAGCGTTTCATCATAAAAAGCCTCCGCGTCCTGCGGGGTATCAAAATACCCGGCTTTTTGCCCCCAGACCTTCCATGTGCGGGCAAGGCGGTGAAAAACCTGCCGGGCGTCGTTTTCCCCGCCCGTCTTTCCGTCTGCTGCGGGTACGCCCGCCCGGCGGAAATATTTCTGAGCCAAAATATCCGCCGCCATCTGGGACCAGCCGGAGGGAACACATACCCCCTCCTGCCGGAACAGAACCTTGCCGCCCGGGTCTTTTATTTCTGAAACCCTCTGTTCCCAGTCTATTCCCTGATAGGGGTCTTGCCCCTCACTCGTAAATCTGCGTTCGATTTTCATAATTTCCCCCAATTTAGCATAAACCGCGGGATAATTCAATGTTGCCAAATTGGAAAGAGGTTATCCGTTTTACGTGCCGTTCCGCAGTATGTCCAGATACTTCTCGTAGACAAAACAGCGGTTTCGTTTCGCGCCGCGGCTCCGCCTCAGAATGCCCAAAGAGCATAAATTTTCCACAGCTTTCGCGGCGGTGTTAAAAGACATGCCGAGGCCGGCGGCGGTTTTGCCGATTTCGATAATGGGCGCGCGTTCAATATACTCATACACCCGCCGGGCCGCCTTTGCCGATCTTCCAAGCGAGGCGACCCTCGCCGCGCTGTCTTCGCGGAGACTGACCAGTTTATCGATTGTCTCTATGGCGTCCCTGGCGGTATCGTGAATCGCCTGAACAAAAAACCGTATCCACTGCTCATAATTGCCTTTCCGCCTGACTTCCGTAAGCCTGTCGTAATATTCCACCCTGTTGAGTTTGAGATAATAGGAAACGCAATTGTATATTTATGTAGACAAAGCAAAAATATAATACCTTAATCTCCTATAAAAAACATAATTACCTCAATTTCCTATACTTATATACATATCCTATTAATTCTATGGTATTTAT
>JAISQU010000224.1 GCA_031274005.1 Spirochaetales bacterium | reverse complement strand
AGCGTTACCTTCTGTTCCGCGGTTTCCGCCCAGCGGGAGCGGACGCAAAAAAAAATGACCCCGGCCGTATGCTCCCAATAATCCCGCCCCACAGCAAAACCCTACTCAGGGTGTAAAGCGGGCAGAATAAGCCAAAGCCAGAAGGGCTGGGCGCATTTTCCGCGACCCCGCCGGGCCCCGGAAAACCGGGCTTTGCGGGGGTTCCGCCCGCGCTCCGCGCGGGCCCTCGGGGATTGCCCTCAAAGGCCAATCCCCCGGCCCCTCCAATCCCTTGCGCGGGCGGCAACCAAAACCCCGCGCCGCCAAAAGCGTTTTTCTTCCCTCTCCTCACTTGACCAGGCTTAACACCTCGTCGCCGTGGGCGCCGGTTAATTCCTGCTGCGCCGGATTTACAATCAAATCCATATCCTCAAGGGGAATCGCTCCCAGAAGAACATCGTCGGCATAGGGCAGCACTATTGCCTTGCACGCCGTGTCGCGGTTTTTCCAGTGGATTTGCACAGGTTCCGTTACCTGGTAAACCTGCCGTGTGCCGTCCGCGAGTCTCGCGCCGCGGGAACCTTCTATTGCGAGCCCCAGGGTTTTGCGGACATCTTCGTTGATAACAAGAGATCCGCAGCCGGTATCCACCAGGGCCTGTATCGTGATTTTCCGAATTTCATTTTCCTTGATGATCCCTTCCTGTACCCTGACTTTATCGCCGGCGTTTTTCAAAGTGATCTCGGCATAAACAGTTCCCATGGGAACCTCCTTCAATAATCTGATACTTTAATAATACCCAAAAGGCAGGCAAATAGAAAGGCCGCCCTTTCGCGTGCGCATGTTTTTACTGAACCTCCAGATTCGCGAGAAAATCGTCAATGGCTTTTTTCTTTCCCGTTTCCTGTTTGCCCAAATTATTCAGAGTTTTTGCAAGATCGGCAAGCGTATTTTCCTGATCGCCTAAGGTACCGGCGTAACGCTGGTACAGCGCGGAGGTTCTGTCCAGGCTGTCCATATTGCTGCGGATGCGTTCCTGCTCCCGGTAAATCGAGGAGACCTGAGCTTCCGCGGCCTGCCGGGAACGGGCAATATCGGCAAGTTCGTTTTTCAGGGCCGCAAGTTTCTCCAAAGCCGAGCGGACGGAAGAGCTTGCGTTTTTCTGGCCGCTATAAAAGAGAATCGTATCGTTTGATATATTGGACAGGCCAATCTTTTGCTCAAGAACGCGCTCTTCGGCAACGCGGAAAACCGTTTGGGAATCCCGCGCGGCCCCGGTCTGCACGCGGAAGCGGTACAGGCTGTCCGTTCTTTCGGCAAAGGAAGAAGGCTCCGCGAGTTTCCAGTCTGCCGACGCGGGATATTCAATCACTACCGTGCGGGAACCTTCGCCGCGGTTAATCAGGGTATAGCTGTGTTCCCGGCGGAGCGTCCGCGAAGCCGTAAGGATGCCGCGATTCAGGCGCACGCTGCTTATAACTTCCGGCTGGCTTGCGCCCAGGCTCGCGATTTCCGTGGAAAGGTCCAGGGAATAGCTTACCAGCCTTTGCGCCCCAAGCCCCAGGCTTTCCATGCGGGCGTCTCCCGCGTAGATTCCCCCTTCATAAACGGTTATGGGCCCGCCCATCAGACTGAGGGCCGAAGTGTTTTTCAAAAGCAGGCCGTTCATGGGATGCTTCGCGTGGACGGACTCGTTGTAGACCGACAGCCTTTCGCCTTCGATTTCCTCATTCAGAAGGGGAATCATCGCTGAACGGCCGCGGGGGAGATCCACGGGATTCGCTATCGTATAACGGAAAAACTCCCCGACCGCGTCTGCGGAGGCCGCGGCGTTAACGCCCTGGGCAATATTTTCCGCGGGAGCGGGAGGGGGCGCGGCTCTTTTTGCCGCGAACGATTCATAAAACAATTCATCCGCAGCGCTTTCTTTGTGGGATGCACGCGCCTGTTCATCAATCTCCATTGCAGGCTCGAAGCCCTGGTCATAGCTTTGCGAAGCAAGGTTGCGCGAGGCGCTGTAGGGCACAAAAGGCCGGGGGTTGAAAAGCGGCTGGTACAAATCCATGGCAAAGGAAACCGGCATGCCGGAAATCAGTTCCAGTTGGATGCCCTTCCAGTCTTCGTCCGTGGTGTTTTCCACAATGCCCCAGCCCTGCAAGAGGTGTTTGCCGTTCCGGCCCGCGACAAGGCGGTAACTGGTTTTCCATACAGGGGTTTCGGCAATATAAGCAGCCTGAACGCGGCGCCGGCCTTCTCCCTGGCAGGAAATCAAAACGCTTTTTTTCTCCGTATTCCGCGAAGCGGCGATAAGGGCAAGAGCTTCCTCAAATTCCTGCCGCAGCCGCGGGTTCTGAAACTGAATGGACTGGACGGCTTTTAGCGGAATACTCCGCAGGCCCTCGCCCGCGTAAAGGTTTATGTAAATCTCTTCCTGAAGCATATCCCGGTAAGGGCTTTCCGGCCCCGTGGAAACAGGACGGGATTCCGTACCGAGGATGGCCCCTGTGTATTTTCTGTCGGCGTTTATTTCCACGGTTTCGCCCCGTGCCTGGCTTAAAAGCGCGGCTATCGGGAAGTCGTCGGACAAATCAAGGGAAAAGCCGCCAAGGGTTTTTTTTAGCGGTTCCCGGGAGGCGTAATTCACCGCCGTGATGCTGCCTCCGTCAAGATCGCGGACAACCATACTTTTTAAAAGATCGTTGATGTCTTTTGTATTGAAATACAGTTCCAGGCTGCCTGAACCGTTTACTGTCGCCTCGCGGCTGAAATATCCGACGCCGTTTGTAAAAAGGACTGCCGCCTTCACCGGCAGGCTGCCGCTTGTCTGGGAAAAAACGCAGTGGATTCCCAGCGCGAAAACGAGCAGGCTTAAAAAGTATTTTTTCATATACGCTCCTCACAATATATTATACTTTGCAGTATACTACAAAAGAGAGTAGTATGTCCTTTAGGCCCGGGCGATAAAAAAAGCTCTCTCCAGCGCGCGGCCGCTACGCCGTTCGCTTTTTTTATCGCCCCTGTCCGCATCTTTGCCATACATACACTAATACAATACTGCTGTTTTAGAGCGGGTAAAAAGAAAAAGTAAGGAGGGTTCCCTTGAAGGGGCGAAGTTTTTTTTGTCTGTATTTTGTTTTTGCGCTGTGCGCGGCGGCGGCGGATGAAGGGCTTTCCGAAAACGAAGACCTTCCTGCCGCACAGTCCGGGTTTGGCGCGGCGCTTATTCTTGGGGAACCTATGGGCTTCAGCGCGAAGCTGTGGATTTCCCCGGATTTTTCCCTGGACGCGGGCGCGGGCTGGTCCATGTATCGCAGGGCGGAGGAAGATATAAGGACGGTGGGCGCGCCGTATTTTTATATAGAATACCTTCGCCATTTTTATGATGTTGTAAAGGCCGAAAGCGGCAAGTTTGTATATTTTATCGGCCTTGGCGCTGAAACGGCTCTTGATAAGGAGATCTACTTTGGGGCGCGTATTCCCTTTGGCATGACGTATATGTTCCAGAACGATCCTTTTGATATTTTTCTGGAGCTTGCCCCTTCGGTGGTTTTCAGGCCCAATATTACTTCCGATATAGGGGCTTGCGCGGGACTGCGGTATTGGTTTTAACCACGGATAAGAAGAAGGAGCGGAATTTACCACGGACAACACTGACCTCACAGACACGGACGAAGATGGAGAGAGAAGAATTTCCCGCGAACCTCACGAAAAAACACGAACGACACGATGAAGATGGGGAGGAGAATTTCCCACGAACGGCACGAACCTTGCGAACAGGGACGAAGATGGAGAGAAGAATTTACCACATGCCTAAGCAAACGCACGCGTGAGCGTGTTATGCGTAACAGTCAACAGGGCAAGAGGCCCTAAAAAGTCCCTGTTGTATACAAAGGTCGAAGGGCCGATAACACGAAAAACACGAACAAAGAAGAAAAGGAGAATTTACCACAAAGGAGCACGAAGGTACACAAAGGAAGAAAAGGGAGCAGGATAAACGCATATAAATGAAAATTTGAAAAAAACAGAGAAATTAATCACGGACCACACGGAAAACACAGACTCCTTTTTTGTCCGTGGTGTCTGTGTCGTCGACTTTTCCACTCTTTGGGTGGAAAAGTGGTTAAAAATCTTAGTTTCTCCATGATTTCATCTAAATTCCATTAAGAAAAAATTCTATGCGTGAGCGTGTGATGCAAAAAAACAACATGGGCGAGAGGCACTAAAAA
>JAISQU010000172.1 GCA_031274005.1 Spirochaetales bacterium | reverse complement strand
GGAACAGCCGCAGGAGTTTTTCCAGCGCGAAAAGAAGAATTATAACGCTGCCGATAAAACAGCCAAGGTTAATAAGCCACAGGGGGATGTGCAGAACCGGGGTAAACTCCTGTGTGCTCTTCTGGGTCGAGATTATTTTAAAAGTTTGAACCGATAAAAAAAGACTGAAAATAATCGCGCCCGTGTGCTGTATAAGTTTGAGGACTTTGGACAGAACAGGGCGTATAACGAAATAATCCGAATAACCCCGCGTGATGAGACTGCCCTGCATAACCGCGGAGTTTTCTAACATGACGCGAAAAATTATGATAAAGCAATAGACTTGTTCGCAAACCCTTTGGCCGCGACAGGGATTGCAGCGGAAAAATAATTGCGCCAAAAAAGGCATTCACGTTTTAATCCTTTTAAAAATAAGAGAGGTATTGATTCCGCCGAAGGCAAAATTATTTGACATAATATAATCCGTATCGATTTTTTCGCCGTCTCCGGTAAGGTAGCTGAGCGGCGCGCATTGGGGATCAATTTCCTTTACGTTTATATTGGGAGCGAACCAGCCTTCGTTCATCATATTGATAGATATCCACGCTTCAATTGCTCCGCAGGCGCCAAGGGTATGGCCTATATAATTTTTCAGGGTACTCGCGGGAACCGCCCGCGCGAAAATGTCGTAGGTTGCCCAGCTTTCGGCAATGTCGCCGAGGGTTGTCGCTGTTCCGTGAGTATTGACATAACCTATCAAGCCGCTTTCAATCCGCGCGTCTTTAATCGCCAGGGTTAAAGCTCCGCCCATGGTTGTACGGTTGGGCTGGGTGATATGGCTTCCGTCGGTATTGGTTCCGAAGCCGACAATTTCGGCATGGATTTTGGCGCCCCGTTTTACCGCGTGTTCGTATTCTTCCAGTACGAGTGTGCCCGCCCCTTCGCCTATAACAAGGCCGTCGCGGTTTTTATCATAGGCCGCGGGGGTCGCCTCCGGGGCGTCGTTTTTGGTGCTGGTGGCAAAAAGAGCGTCAAAAACCGCGGCGTCCGCGGGGGTTAGTTCTTCGGCGCCGCCGGCAAGCATAATGTCCTGTAATCCCTCCCGTATTGCTTCAAAGGCATAACCTATAGCCATGCTGCCCGAGGTGCAGGCGGTGTTGGCGCTGATGAGCCGTCCGGTTAATCCGTAGAACACGCTGATATTTGCCGCGCAGGTTTGGGGCATTGAGCGGATATAGGTGGTCGCGCTTACATTCTTCATATCGCCGGATATGAGCATGCTATAAAAATCAAGCAGAGCGTCAACGCTGCCTGTTGAGGATCCGTAGGCGACTCCGCAGCGCCCGCCTGAGAGTTCGGGGCTGTCCGCAAGACCGGCAAGCCTTAACGCGTCGTCCGTGGCGGCCAGGGCAAGCCTGCTTACCCGGCCCATACCGCGGATTTTCTTGCGGGGAAAATCGGGCAGCGTAAAATCCACAGGAGCGGCAAGCCGGGTATTCATGCGCTCGTATCTGTCCCATTCGTCCATCCTGCGGATACAGTTCTTTCCGGCTTTGAGTTTTCCGAATATTGTTTGCCAGTCGTTTCCCAGTGCGCTGACAATGCCGCCTCCTGAAATCACCACACGCTTTTTCATAGTAACCTCCTGCGCGGACGCTATATCAGTCCGCCGTTTACGGAAATAACCTGCCGCGTAATATACGAGGCGGCATTGGAAAGAAGGAATACCACAACAGAGGCGACTTCTTCGGGCTTGCCTATGCGTCCCATGGGGATAGAGGGTAGTATCATGTCCAGGGGAGCGCCCTGAATCATATCGGTTTCGATGACGCCCGGAGCTATGCAGTTTACCGTAATCGACCGGCTCGCAAGTTCCACGGCGAGGGCTTTTGTGGCGCCGATAATCCCGGCTTTTGCCGCGCTGTAATTGACCTGCCCCCGGTTTCCGATTATTCCGGAAACAGAGGCGATGGTAATAATCCGCCCCTGTTTTTTGCGGCATAGAGGCATTACCAGGGGGAACAGTACATTGTAAAAACCGTCAAGGTTGGTATGAATAACCGAATCCCAATCTTTTGATGTGAGCGCGGGAAAAGCGCCGTCCGCGCAGATGCCGGCGTTGCAGACTATGCCCCACAACGCGCCGTGAGCCTCGCTATAGGCCGCGAGCTGCGTTTGACAGCCGGCGCGCTCAGAAATATCAAAACGGATAAGCTCCGCCCTGCCTCCCTTTGCCAGTATTTCATCCTGTAATTCCTTCGCGGCTTTTTCGCCCGTATTATAATGGGCTATGACCGTATACCCGGCCTGAGAGACAGCCAGCGCTATTGCCCGTCCTATTCCCCGGCTCGCGCCGGTAACAAGAACCCGTTTTTCATTTTCTGTTTTACTCATAAAGTCTGCTCCGTTACCGGTTTTCTATAAGCGATACATCGGTCGTGTCCATAACAGTGAGTTTCGCGGCGGCTATCTGTTTGTCGTCAAGAAAAACGGCGCACGCAAACGTAAAAACCATATCAACTGCGCAGTCTTCAGATATTTGAATGACCGCCGTTGTTCCGGCCTTCAGAACCGGCGCGCATATGCTCATGTTTGAAACGCTGAGGATAAAACCCAATTTGGGTTTTTCACCCCTTGCCCGCCCGGCGATTCCCGACAGGGCGGAGATGCTCTGGGCCATAAACTCAAAACAAACCCATGAAGGTATGCCGTCGATTTTTCTGTCGTAGAACATACAATCCGGGGTAATGTCATATTCCGCGGTAAGAGTCCTTTCCTCCGTATTGTACGCGCGAACGCGGCTTAACAGAAACATTTTCCCCTTGTGGGGTACCAGCGATATAAGTTCTTTTTCCTGTATTACGGTATCAGCCGTCATAAAAATAATCCTTAATTCTTTTTCAGTATCAGACTGGTATTGCAGCCGCCGAAGGCGAAGGAATTACTCATACAGGCGCGGAGGTCTTTCACGCATGTTCCCGGCCCGGCGAAACGCAGCGCCGGCATGTTCTGGTCATATACCCCGTCCCAGCAGTGAACCGGCACAGACGCATCCCGGCGCGATGAACACAGCGTCAGCCAGCATAAGGCAAGTTCCAGGGCGCCCGCCGCTCCGAGGGTGTGCCCGGTTATGGGTTTTGTTGAACTTACAAGCGGCGCTTCGCAAATCTTCGGGAATACCGCGGCAAGCGCCAGGGCTTCCATGCTGTCGTTCAGGGGCGTGCCTGTTCCGTGCGCATTAATGTAGCCCACCTCCTCAGGCTGCATTCCGGCGTCGGCAAGGGCGCTGCGCATTGCCGCGGCCGCTCCGCCGCCGTCGGCCCGCGGAGCGGTCAAGTGAAAGGCGTCTGAGCTTTCTCCGCTTCCCGCCAGCTCAATGCCGGCGCCGGAAATATCCGACCGGGAAACCACGAAAAAGGCCGCCCCTTCTCCCAAAGTAATGCCGCTGCGGTTTTTGCTGAATGGATTACATACCGTTTCCGACACAGCTTCAAGAGAGCCGAAACCCAGGAGTACCGTTTCTGAGGCGACATCAACGCCGCCGGCAATTGCCGCGTCGCACCAGCCCGCGCGTATAAGCTCCGCGGCCCTGACTATTGCCCCCGCGCTTGAGGCGCAGGCTGTTGAAACAGCCGCGGAAGGGCCGGATAGGCCGAACTTGCGGGCAATAAAATCCGCGGGGTAGGCCGCGCCCTGAATGCGAAGATCATAGTTTTCCGGGAAAAACCCGTCCGCGAAATAGGCTTTATGAGCCGCGAGGGAGCATTCGGAACCGTTATCACAGGAACCAACGCAGACCGCGATACGGTCCGGGCCGTAAGCCGCGGCGGCGCCTTCGATGTCCGCGCGGATTTGTTCCAGGGCGGCGTCGGCAATGCGGAGGAGCCTCATATCAAAGCCGCCGGCGGCAGGGCGGAGAAACTTGTCCGCGATGCGGCCCGAAAGGAAGCTCCGCCCGTCCGGAAGCGTAACCGGCCGTATGCCGCTTTGGACGCCTTCCCGCGCGGCGGCGTAAAACTGCGTTCCGCCGCTGCCCGCGCAGCAGAGTATGCCGGGCGCCGAAAGATATACAGGCTGCCCCCGCATCAGAACTCTCCCTCAAGAGTATATGTATATCCGCGCATATAATTTGTATACCTGACGAAGGCCTGAGTTTTCTCGATTTCAATGACGGGTTTTTGCGCGTCTGAAATTATACGAAGCTCTGTTTTTTCTCCGGCTTGCGCGCCGCGATGTTCGACCAAAAGACTAAGGCCGCATTTTTCCAGAGCCGGAGACAGCGCTTCGGCCCGGTAGAAACAAAACTGAAAATCCGCCACAATATATTCAGGCTTGAAGGAGGAGGGAAAGAAAACTGAGTCAAAAGAAATTTCCGTTTCACGAAAAACCAGATCGCCCACGGCGGTTCCCAGGCCGTTAAAAAATGACATATTTAACCGCGTATCATCGGCCTGAATCCAGGCTTCCAGCAGGAATTTCTGTTTCCCGTAGGCGCCGGAAATATGCTGCGCCATATCAAGAGGCGCCTGGATATCCGAGGGCGGCAGTAAAGAATAGCGCGCCTGGTTTGTTATATAGACGGGCGAAAAGACCGGAGACGCGGTATGCGTGGTAGCGCAGGAGAAGGAAAAAAGAAGGACGAGGAAAATGAGTCCGGCGCGCATTTTTCGAAATTTGATTCTCCCAACTCCAGCCAATTTATGAATACCGCCTCATTCTATCTGGGATTATCTTTTTTGTCAAACGACGCGGTCTCCGGCAGAGAGGCCGGTTCGCGCCGTGGAGATGTATCCCACAGGGAAGGCCGGCGGATACTTGGTTTACTGGACGGCGGTTCTCCCGCGGCGCTGCGGACGGAGATATTGGGAAGGCCCTATTTTGCCGACCGCCACGCGGATTTCAGCGTATCCCATTCCGGATCGATGATTGCCGTCTCGTTTTTACCGGAACGATCTGCGCAGACAGGTTTTCCGCTGCGTACAGGATGCGACATTCAATACGTAAATAGCAGGAAAAATCGCGATAAAATTATCCGTCAGTTTTTTTCCCGCGCCGAGCGGGTCTATATAGCCGCCGCTTGCGCCGCGCAGGAAAGACTTTTGCGGTTTTACCGTATCTGGGTCCTGAAAGAATGTTTTATAAAGGCAAACGGTCTTTCTGTTTTTGATATGCGCAAATGCCCTGTTTTTATTTTTAACACGGAACAGGCTGCCTTCTATACATACAGCAGGGGCGTTCCGGATAAAATTGCCCATCCCTGGTTTACTTTTTATGTCTATGAATACGGGCGCGGAGCTTCCGTCGGCTATGTGCTTGCCGCCGCACGGGAAAGAAACGGACCCGTCTCTAGCTCTCAGCCGGAGGTTTCCTGGTTTTCGCCGGATACTTTGCCGCTCATAAGGAGCGCGGAAATAAACGCCGTAGTAAGCCCGGTAAAGACGGTCAGGCCAAAGATATGAACCGGCGCAAAGGTACTTAACGCCAGCGCGCCGAAGGATAACGCGGTTGTCGCAAAGGACAGCGCTACGGCGCAGACTGTCAGGCCGCCGGAGGATTTTTTACTTTCGATTGTATAGAACATGTAATCAAGACCCAAACCGAATATCAGAATAATACCTGTTACGGAAAAAAATCCCAGGCCGGCGCCGCGGAGGGCAAGCACGGCCAGGGTAACAAGCGTCAGCAAAAAGGGAACGGCGCAAATCTTTAGTGTATCCCGCGGGGAATACACTAAACGTACCACAACGCTTACGATGATGCAGGCGGCCGGAAAAAGCAGCAACATAACGCGGGTCAGGGAATCCAGTTCCGTTTCTATATCTTTTACCGTGTTGACGAATGTTACAAAATCAAACTCATCCGCCAGTATCCTGAACGGTTCTTCTGTTTTTGCCTGCAAGGGAAGAACGCATGAATAATAGCGGCCGTTAACTTCGCCGATCCACAAATTTGAAATAAAATTATTTATATATTCCGGAATATCGCCGCCGGGAATACTGAGTTTCGCCTCCGCGGCGGCAAAGTCCCGGCGGAAAACTTCCGCCGTTTCAGGAGGAAACCCCAGATACTCAAACTGGCGTTCCGCGAAGGGCAGCAGTTTTTTTGCGGCGGCGTAATTTTCTTTTTGCGTACGAAGGGAAGGTATAAAAACCGATGTCGCCATATAATGCTTTAAGCCGCCCCCGGCGATTTGTTTTTCAAGCTCCGCGCTCAGAGCTTCTTCATGCCGGAGGAGTTCTTCAGGATTATCGCCGGAAACAATAAAATACCAGCCCGCCGAACCATGATTGAGTATCCCCGCCGCGATTCTTTCAGATTCCCTCAGGGATTCGGACACGGTATACATATCGCCGATAGTATTCTCCACCCGCAGCGTATGCCGGTTAAAAAAAAGGCATCCAAGCGACGCTGTAAGGATTGCGAAGAACAAAAGTTTTCTCAGGGCGGATAAGCCCGCGGCGGATGTTTTGACGGCGGGGAATTTCATTCGGCGGCGTTTCTCGGGATTGGGATTTTTTAAATACGGATACAGGCATAGCGCCGTTAAAAAAGAACTCAATAATCCGGCTAACGAAAAAACAGCGAATTGCCTTAAAATCATAAAAGGCGCGAATAGCAGCGCGGCGTAACAAATCCCGGTAGAAACAAAACTCATTGTAAGGCTTCGAATAATATGGGAGCGTATTTCGGCGCCGGTACCGAGGCCGGGATTCCATTTTCTGTGTATAAAATAATGAATGTAATAATCCACGCAGGTTCCTATAAGCGTCGTGCCGAATACAAATGTTAAAACGTGAATTTCCCTGAAAAAAAGAACTACGGCGCCGGCCGCTAAAAGCAGCGATGCTCCTATCGCCGCCACGGACGCCAGTACCGGAAGGGGAGAACGGAAAAAAAACAAAAACCCCAGGATAATAATGACCAGAGAAATTGTTGTGATAAGGGATATTTCATTCTGGGCATTTGAGGAACTCTGGTAACTGTGAAAAGGTACTCCGGAATATATAAATCTTACGCCGGGGTCTCGGGCGGCGATATTTTCGCAGGAAGCGTAAATTTTTCTTACCGCACTGTCCTCGTTGGTAATCGCGACGCCCGAAGGGGAAAAGGCTCCCCGGATCATAACATACCAAAGCCCCTCATAGCGGGCGGCAAGAACATCTTCCCGTACAGACAGGCGGCCGCTTGAAAGCAGTGAGGAGGATAGAAACTTTTTCATTCTCAGGTCGGCAAGAAAAAACGGATCAGTTTCTATTGTATCGAGGCCGGTAAAGGTAAAAGCTCCGAATGCCCTGGCTAATGCCGCGTCGGCGATTTCCCGGGCTTTACCGTTTTCTAAAAGATTTCGGGTGTCGGCGTCCAGCAGGGCATAACGGTAGGCGTACAGGTAGCCGGTAAAGCGGGCCATAATGTTTTCGTCGATATAAAGCGAAATGGTTTCAAATGTACCGGAACCGGCGAAACCGTCATAGAGGCTGACGGCGGCGCGCCTGGCGGCGCTAAAATCGGCGCTCCCCGCGAAAATATACACATTCCGGGCGGTTCTGCCGCTGAAAACTTTTTCCGCGGCTGCCGTATGTTTGCGTCCGGGGGAATCCGGAAGTATGTCGAGTAACGCCGTATTGACCCGAACCGGCCCTCCGGCAATATACAAAAGCCCCACAGCAATACCTGTGAGGGCGTGAAAAAAAATCCAGATATATACAGGCGCGAATGGCTTATTAATGCGCGGAAAAAAGATTTTTCTCATGGGAACCTAATTCTTCCGGAAAACTATGCCGGGACAACTCGTACCGAATACTATCTCCGTTTTGTTCATGGACGGTAACGGACCGTATAACGGAGTCTCCGCTCATGATTATTGCCGCGGCAAAAGACCGGATGGAGCCTTCTAAAGGGATAAGGCCGAGTGTCCAGGCCGCGCCGGTTTCTGTAAAATAATTTTTAAAGTTCTCCAGCAGTCTTTGGGCGTCTCCTGTAAAAACGGCGCTTAGTGTTTCGGATAAACGCAGGAAAGTTTCGTTCCCGGCCGCCTCAAGTTTTGTCTTTGCGCCGCCGGGGACAGACTGGATAATATAATCCCGGCCAACCGCCATAGTCGACGGGAAAGGGGAAAGGGTCTCCCAGACAATGCCCAGCTTCGCGTCAATAATAAAGTTGCCTCCCGACACGAGAGAACGGTTCAGGCGGGAAATGTTTTTTTTCTGCGTAAAGATTCCCTTTGTGACAGGGCGCTTCGCCAGAACACCGCATATTTCATGAAAGCGGGGAAGAGTCGCCGGGGAAAGCGGAAATTGAAAAACAGGGTTATCCGGGGGCGTCTGCGGGTACAGGGGAGCGCCGCCGAGGAGCGCGATACAAACAGCAAAAAAACAGGTGAAACGACTCATGTAGAAAATCTCCTCTATCAAACCGGCGCCAGTAAGGCTTCAACCTTATCAATAAGAATCTGCGGACAGACGAAACACGAACTCGCGCCGGCAATATCATATGCCATTTGAGTACTCATCCCCTTTGTTGTGAGTACGCCGGTTTGCGCGTCATAAAGCTCATATTTTATCCTTAACCGGTTTTCATACTCATCAAGAATAGCCTTTGCGCGTACCTTCTGGCCGAATACGAGCGGCCTGATGTATTTTACGGATATTTCGGTTACCGGAAAGCTGTATCCTGAGTCTTTCATGCAGGCATACCCGTAACCGATTTTATTCAATAAAGCGCAGCGGGCTTTTTCAAAATATTTGATATAGTTTCCGTGCCAGACAATTTCCATTGCGTCAACATCATAAAACTCTATGGTAAACTCAATCTCCTCGTTCAAAAGGCAGGTGTTCATGATTATCCTCCGGGCTTCGCCCAAAAATCGAAAAAATTATACCACTGATAGGGATAGCGTTTACAGTAGCTTTCAAGCCGCCCCGCGAAATCGCGGGCAAGTTCTTCTATCCGCGCCTCCCGTTCTTTACGGGAGCAGTCAAAAGAAACATGGCTTTTATGCACATGCATATTATATTCAGGCCGCAGGCTTAGATCCCCGCGGCGTAAGGCAAAAACAAAATAGCTAGGCGCCTCAAGAAGCGCCGCCAGAAAAAACGCCCCAAAGGAAAAGGGAGCGGGTTCGCCGAGAAAAGGAAATACAAAATACTTGTTCCGGGTATTTGCCGAGGTCCTGTCCCCGGCAATCACTATAAGCTCTCCGGCGGCAATCCTGTCCTGCAGCAGGACAACCGTATCAGGGCCAATATCCTCTACGCTTATAAGGCGCGTCATCGATTTGGGGTTTACTTCCCTGAGCATCCTGTTAAAATACGCTGTCCCGGAGAAATCCACAATTGATGTTACAGGAATCTCCCGGGAAACCCCTGTCTTGTTAAAACCGGCAAGCCCCCGCAGGAGTTCCGCGTTTCCCAAATGCGAACAAATAAGCAGGGCGCCGCGGCCTCTCTCAAGGTTTTCGATTAAACCTTCAATGTCATCCTGCTGGAAATGAATGTGCGTAAAAGGGAATTTGCCTCCCCAGGATTCCATCTTTTCAATTAAAGTCAGCGAAAACGCGATAATATGCCGGAGCGGGCGTACGGCGGGTTCCTGTCCGGGAGTTTCCTTTCGCAGCGCCGCCGCCGCTTTCACCAGAAAACGACGGGATTCCCTTCCGGCTTTTTCTGAAAAAAGATAATAAAAAACGCTTACCGGAAAGCTTAAGAGACGCAGAACAATCACGGGCAGGATGCGGAACATAATAAGCGTCAATTTCAAATGCCAATACCCCGCCGCCGCTTCCCTGTATTCCGACCAGTGCGGACTGTTTTTTCCGGATGCCCTCATCGGTGAAGCCCTTGTTTCCGCCGGGCACAGGCGCGGCGGAGCAGTATGGGGAATCTGGCCAGCATACCGAAAAAAAGGCGGGTAAACACCCATGAAATACGGGTGTTGTCGCGCACAGCGTGAAAATGGGAAATTCCGTCTTCGGGGTACGAGACCCGAATGGGATGAAAAATGAGGGGAATGTTTTCCCAGTACAAGCGGACGAGAATCTCAATATCAAACCCCATGCGGCAATCCAAATGATGCCGGTGGATAAGCTCCCACACAGGTTCCACCGGATACACCCGGAAACCGCACATCGCGTCCCGTATCTCCGGTGAAAGCGTAACAATTTTTGCCCAGGTATTGGCAATTATCCGGCCGTTTTTCCGGCTTGCCGGGGCCGCCTCATCATATTCAGGGTATGAACAAATCACCGCCCCGGGATGCAGGTTTGATTGTTCCAGAAAATAAGCGGCCCGCCGCGCGTCATGCTGCCCGTCGGCGTCTATTTGCAGCACATGAGTAAGGCCCAGTTCGCGGGCCTTCCGGATACCGGCGGAAACCGCTCCGCCTTTTCCACGGTTTTTTTCGAGAGTTACCAGGCGCGCCTGGGGAAACGCCGCCGCTGTTTTGTTAAGGTATTCTTTTGTTTCTTCGCCGCTGCCGTCGTCCACAAGAATTATTGGCAGGTTTTTCTCCGCGAGCCCCCGGGCAATGGGCAGGGCTGTTTTGCCGTGATTATACACCGGAATAAGGAATCCCTGCCTCATAATTCCCCGCTGATTGTTAATGTGCCCGCCGAATAAACAATCGCTCCGTTGGAGCTCGCTATTTTGAACGCCAGAGCGTGTTTTTCGACGGTATAACTGAGTTCCAAACGAAGGGCGGCGCCGGGGCGGATGGCGGCGGAAAATTTGACGCGTTTCGCGGACGGCACATATATGCCGGTTCCCAAATACCGTGAAGCCAGACGCACGACAAGCTCCAATTGCGCGACCCCGGGCAGGAGTTTAAATTCGGGGAAGTGGCCGTCAAAATATTCGCTGCCGGGCGGAATAACAATTTCCAGCGTTACCGAAGTTCCGGTTTTTTCCAAAACCTTTTCGGCGGGTATGCCGTG
>JAISQU010000064.1 GCA_031274005.1 Spirochaetales bacterium | reverse complement strand
GCCGCCATGGACGAGGCCTCAAAAAGCGCGGAGGATATGCTGAGTTCTTTGCAGATGTATTATAACAGGGTGCGCCAGGCGAGCATTACCCAGGAAGTGACGGAGATAATTTCAGGCTCGGCGGCCTTAGGAGAATAGAAATGGCAAATAAAGGCATTGTGACCCAGATAGTTGGACCGGTTGTTGATGTCCGTTTTGAGGAGGGGCAGATTCCCCCCATACTGAACGCTCTGGAGGTCAAAAGCGGGGACAGAACGGTTGTGCTTGAGGTCTTGCAGCATATAGGCGACAACAGGGTCAGATGCGTCGCCATGGCCGCTACCGAAGGTCTGTCGCGGGGGCTTGAGGCGGGCGATACGGGCTACCCCATACGCGTGCCCGTGGGCGAGGCTGTTCTGGGACGCATGTTTAATGTTATCGGCCAGCCCATTGATGATCTGGGGAGTTTTACGCACAGCGACTACGCCTCCATCCACCGCTGTGCGCCAAGTTTCGAGGAACAAAAACCCGCCACAGAGGTGTTTGAAACCGGCATCAAGGTTATAGATTTGATAGCTCCCTACACAAAGGGGGGGAAGATTGGCCTTTTCGGCGGGGCCGGCGTGGGCAAAACCGTCGTCATTATGGAGCTTATACGCAACATCGCAACCGAGCATTCAGGCTATTCGGTTTTTTCCGGCGTCGGCGAGAGGTCCCGCGAGGGCGCGGATTTATGGAAGGAGATGAACGAATCGGGGGTCGCGGCGAAAACAGCCCTTGTTTTCGGGCAAATGAATGAGCCGCCGGGGGCGCGTATGCGCGTTGCCCTTTCGGGCCTTACCATGGCGGAGCACTTCCGCGATCAGGGCGGGCAGGATGTACTTTTGTTCATCGATAATATTTTCCGCTTCATACAGGCGGGGGCGGAAGTTTCCGCGCTTTTGGGACGCATCCCCAGCGCGGTAGGCTATCAGCCGACGCTGGCAAATGAGATGGGCTCGCTTCAGGAAAGGATTGCCAGCACCTCGAAGGGTTCCATTACCAGCGTTCAGGCTGTCTACGTGCCCGCGGACGACCTGACCGACCCCGCGCCGGCAACGACCTTCGCGCACCTGGACGCGACAACGGTGCTCTCCCGCAAAATCGTCGAACTGGGCATCTACCCCTCGGTAGACCCACTGGGTTCCACCTCGCGCATTCTGGACCCCGCCATTGTGGGGGAGGAGCATTACACTACCGCCATGCGGGCCCAGCAGACCCTGCAACGCTACAAGGAACTTCAGGACATTATCGCCATTCTTGGCATGGATGAGCTTTCGGCGGAAGACAAACTTGTTGTTTCCCGCGCGCGCAAGGTTCAGCGTTTTTTCAGCCAGCCCTTTTTCGTCGCCGAGCGCTACACGGGAATCCCCGGCCGTTATGTGCCTGTGGGGGAAACCATACGAGGATTCAGGATGATTCTGGACGGCGAGTGCGACGCGCTTTCCGACCAGGCTTTTTATATGAAAGGCAGTATAGACGACGTTCTGGCAAAGGCCGGAGGGTAAGCCTCCATGTTTACCCTCGAAATTCATACACCCTACAGGCTTTTTTTCTCCGACGAGGTCCAGAGCCTTACGGTTCTGCTGGAGGACGGGGAAATCGGCATCTGCACGGGCCACGCGCCTTTTACCGCGCCGGTCTGTACGGGCATTCTGAAAATAAAAGACAAGAACGGAAACCGGAAGGAAGCCTTTACCACCGAGGGCATAGTGGAAGTAAAAAATAAAACTATCCTTATGGTGGAAGCCGCGGAATGGCCTGAGGAGATTGACGAGGCGCGCGCGCTTGCCGCCAAACACGATGCGGAAGAAACCCTGAAAACCCGCATACTGAAGTTTGAAACCGCCGCCGCGAAGTCGAAACTGAAAAGGGCGGAGACACGGCTGAAGGTACGCGGGCGGGCGGGACCGGCATAGCAAGGGGGGCTTTCACCCGCAGGAGCACTGGTAACTTTCACCCCGGTCCCGCTATAATTACACGCATGAAAACCGTACTCGTTCTTTACGGCGGCAGATCAGGGGAGCATGAGGTTTCCCTGCGCTCGGCCGCCTCGGTAGTAAGCAATCTTGATTCACGGTGGAAGATTCTTCTGGGAGGCATTACACGGGAGGGCCTTTGGTACCTGCAGGGTGAAGAGTATTGCGCGAAGGCGCGCGAAGAGGCGGCTCCGGTTCTGGAGATACTTCAGAATCCTGAAACCCTTATGAGCGTTATCCCCGGAAGAGGCCTCGCCGCCGGCGGAAAACTTCTTGCCGCCGATGTTGTGTTTCCTGTTCTTCATGGCAGCTTCGGCGAGGACGGCCTTTTGCAGGGACTTCTGGAAAACGCCATGCTTGCATATGTGGGCGCAGGGGTTCTGGGGAGTTCCCTTTCCATGGACAAGGACAAGGTAAAACGGGTATGGAAGGAGGCGGGTCTGCCGGTGGTTCCGTCTTTTACCCTGGAAAAGGAAACCTGGCTGAAAAGCCTGAAAGGAAAACCGGAGGGGAAAACCCTGCTGGACGCCGTGCAAAGGGAGTTCGGCTGCCCCTTTTTTGTTAAACCATCGGGGGCCGGTTCGTCGGTCGGCATTACCCGTGTGCATAAAGAGGATGAGGCGGAACGCGCGCTGGAAGCCGCCTTTCAGTTCGATACAAAAATCCTTATAGAAAAAGCGATCAACGCCAGGGAAATCGAATGCAGCGTTTTGGGCAATTTTACCCCGCGGGCCTTCACCCCCGGCGAAATCGTTCCGTCCCACGAATTCTACGACTATGATGCGAAATATATTGATCCTGAGGGGGCGCGTCTTTTTATTCCCGCGAAGCTGGAGGCCGCGGCTCTGGACAGGATAAAGGCCATGGCAGTGGAAGCCTACGCCGCGGCCGGGGCCGAAGGCATGTCGCGTATAGATTTTTTTGTAGACAAAGATACGGGGAATATCTATATAAATGAAATCAATACAATACCCGGCTTTACATCAATCAGCATGTTTCCCCGGATGTGCGCCCATGACGGGCTTTCCTACCCTGACCTTTTGAACGAACTTCTTGAACTGGGCATAGAACGCTTTGCCCGGCGCTCCATGCTGCGCTACAGTTACCAGTGTTCGTGAGAGCTAATCCTCTCAAGGGGCAGGCGATCACGAAAAGCGCTGTCGTCCGCCTCCGCGGGGTGACCGACAAGAAGCAAGAGGACAATTCGCATGGAAAAGGGAACCGTCAGGGTTTCCTGCAGAATCGCCTCGTCAAAGGTTGTAATAACGCAGGTACCCAGACCCTCGTGAACAGCCTGGAAGACCATCTGGGCGGCGGCGAAACTTATATCAATGGGATACGAGAGCTGCCCGTTGGGCATTCTGTATTCCGTATTTGTCGAACAGCAGGCAATAATCGCCGGCGCTTTTCCCACATGTTCCTGCCCGAAGGAAGCTCTTTCAAAGATTTTGCGCTTTTCGGGATCCTGAATAAGGATAAACCTCCAGGGCTGCCGGTTCTTTGCCGAAGGGGCAATCCGGCCCGCTTCAAGAATCCGCGAGAGAGATTCCTTCGCGACTGCCTGATCCGTAAAATCGCGGACACTTACACGGCTCTTAATCTCAGGAAGTAGATCCATATATTTAAAATACACGAACTTACACAAATTCGCAAGTGCTTCATGTCTTTTCATGCAGTTTTCTTCATGAGAGCTGTTCGGAAACTTTAATTTCTGAACAATTTGCTATTATTTGATTTCTTCGCGGTTAAGAATTTAACAGATTGAAATCTTTTTGTTGGTACTATAAGCCTTCCGCGAATCTTCCGTCCGCCGCTTTGAGAAGCCTGTTCGCTATTGCCCGGCCTATACCCTCCACGGGAGGGTACTGCGCGAGTATGACATCGCAGCCAAGGCGGTCAAACACAAAAAACTCCGCGTAAAGCCTGCGGGCGTACTCTTGCGCAGAAAGCATTTGGCGCGTTATTACATTTTTCGTGTCTGCGGCCGCCCGCTCCGCGTTTAGACTATCCGCTAAAAGTATAACGCCGAGTTTTTTTCCCGCGCCGGCGCAGTACACTTCGCAGGCCCGCCTCTGCGCGGCTGTTCTGAAAAGAAGCGTCTCTGCTTTCGGTTTATAGTGAGCGTATTTCATGCCCGGAGCCGGCGGCGGCCCGCCGGAGTTTTCAGAAAAAGAGCCGCGGATTTCGCAGCCCCCCGCGGCGAGGCGCAGTTGTTCTTCGCTTATTCCGCCGGGTCTGAGGATTTCCAGAGCGCTTTCGGTTACCCGCACAATCGTCGACTCAAGCCCCACCCGCGAATCCTCCGCGCGGATTATCGCGTCGACCCGTCCCTCCATGGCAGCGCGGGCCATGGCGAAACTCGTGGGGCTGGGCCTGCCCGAAAGATTCGCCGAAGGCGCCGCAACGGGAACTTCCGCGTGGCGCAAAAAAGCGGCCGCGGCAGGGTCGGACGGTACGCGCAGCCCCACCGTGGGGAGTCCCGCGGTAACCGTATCGGGGATGTCCGGCTTTTTGGGCAGAATAAGGGTAAGCGGCCCCGGCATAAAAGCCTGTATGAGAGCCGCGGCACGGGGCGGAACATCCCCTGCCAAGCGGGCAAGAGCGAAAACATCCGCGGTGTGAACGATGAGGGGATTATCCTGCGGCCGCCCCTTTGCGGCAAAAATTCCGGCGCAGGCCCCGGCGTCCAAAGCGTTAGCGCCCAGACCGTAAACGGTTTCCGTTGGAAAAACAACAAGCCCGCCCCGCCGGATTATCCGCCCCGCCGCCGCGAAACCGCTTTGGTCCGCCTCAAGAATAAGAGTCTCTTTTGTTTTCATGAATACCCGAAGCTATGGTAATGCGGATTTTTTATTGATACAAGCAGCCGACACGCGGTTCGCATAGGCGAACCGCGTGTCGGCCCCGGAAATTGCGGTAAAGGTCACCAGATCGCTTCATGTGGGAAAACAAGGCGCCCGGTTACAACGCAATCGCGCAGCGATTGCCCTGCCGGTTATGCTCCTTCCCCAATTTCCGTGATCTGCCCAGGCAGGGCAACCCCATTATAAATAAAAACTATTGATGGTATATTTTACGAACTGTCCGCGAATTGTGCGCGGCGGAGATTCACAAAAAACAGGAGAGGAGCATGGATGTTCTTCCGGTGGCAGTTATTCAAAAAGAGGTGGGCGCGCAGCGGGCCTACTACACGATAAACTGGTCGCCCATGCAGAAGGCGGAAAAATACGCTATTCAGAAATCCGTTCCCGCCATGGCCGGAGTGTACGAGCTTTATTATAAGGACTCCGAAGGGAAGCTGACTCTTTTTCATTACGGTAAAGCCTGGCTCGGCGGTCTGCGGGCCGTCATCAGGGAGCTTACCGACCCCGTCCTGCTTAAGCAGCGTCCGGAACTGCTGGCCATCGTATCCAGGCATGAATGTTTTTTTCGTTTTGCCCAGTGCGATTCGCTGCCCGATATGGAAGATGTCGTCAACTGGATAACTGTTTCCTCCAGGCGCAACGAAAAAGAGTTCCCCCCATCGGGCCGGTACAGTGAAATCCGCGTCAAAGAAGTTGATAATTAGGAGACTGTTACTTTTCAAGCCGCGGCTTTGTCTTCAATGCCGCGCGTAATGCCAGGACGGCGTGGTTGACATTACGCCTCTTTTCGGGTCAAATAGAATCTTAGTATTTTATAACAGAGATAGAGGGAACCATGACGGAACTTGAGCGCGTTGACAGTGAAATTTTTGAGGTTTTGAAGGCGGAGGAAAAGCGGCAGCTTAAAAAGCTTGAAATGATCGCTTCGGAAAACTTTGTGTCCCAGGCGGTTCTCCAGGCCATGGGATCGGCGCTGACCAATAAATATGCCGAGGGCTATCCGGGCAAGCGCTACTACGGCGGCTGCGAGTGCGTTGATGTGGCGGAAAATCTGGCGAGGGAAAGGGCGCGCAGGCTTTTTTCCTGCGAATACGCGAATGTTCAGCCCCACGCAGGGGCGCCGGCGAATATGGCTATATACTTTGCCCTTTTAAAGCCGGGCGATACTGTTTTGGGGATGAACCTGTCCCACGGGGGGCATTTGACTCACGGGTCGCCGGTCAATTTTTCCGGTGTCATGTATAAAATTGTAAGCTACGGGGTGCGCAGGGATACGGAAACCATTGATTACGAGGAGCTTTTCCGTGCCGCGCGTGAGCACAAACCCAGGATGATTATCGCGGGGGCCTCGGCGTATCCCCGCATTATTGATTTTGCCAAATTCCGGCAGATTGCCGACGAAACCGGCGCTTTTCTCATGACCGACATGGCCCATATCGCGGGGCTGGTGGCGGCGGGGCTGCATCCCTCTCCCCTGCCGCATTCTGATTTTGTTACAACGACAACGCATAAAACGCTGAGAGGGCCCCGCGGCGGTATGATACTGAAAGGCCGGGACGGGGAGAACTCCCTGGGCATTACGGCGGCCAAGAGCGGCAGGCTCAAAAACTGGTCGGAAATTATCGACAGCGCGGTTATGCCCGGCCTGCAGGGCGGCCCCCTGATGCACGTTATCGCGGCCAAGGCTGTGGCGTTCAAGGAGGCTCTGGAACCCGGCTTCAAAACCTATCAGCAGCAGATTCTGAAAAACGCCGGCGCCCTGTGCGAAGCCTTAAAAGACGGGGGCGCCCGTATCGTTTCCGGCGGAACAGATAACCACCTTATGCTGCTTGATGTAACGCCCTTCGGCATTTCCGGCAAAAAGGCGGAAACCCTTCTGGACGCGGCAAATATCACCGTCAATAAAAACGGCATCCCCTTCGATACGGCAAGTCCTCTGGTTACTTCGGGCATACGGATAGGCACGCCCGCCCTGACCACGCGGGGGCTGAAAGAAGAGGACATGCGGGTCGTCGCGGAATTTATCCTTTCTGTACTGAAAAATCCCGAAACCGAAAGCAAAATTGCCTCAGTCGCGGCGGAAGTGGAAAAGTTTTCCGCCCGCTTCCCTCTTGTGGCGGAATAATATAGAATATAATGATAGACTGTGCATTGACAAAGAGTTTTGCCGGAACTTATAATAAGAGAGAGCGCAAAGAGGCGGTATGAGTAATCCTTTACAGCTATCGATTGTAAATTTTAATAAAGACGCATACATCATTGTAGAAGGCAAGCAAAGAGCCGAGTGTTTCTACATCCTCCGCTCGGGGCAGGTCCGGATAAGCAAGGAAGTGGAGGTCGTGGAAGAAGAGAAGGGCAATGTTCTGGGGCCCGGTGATTTTTTCGGCGTTGTCTCTACCATGTCCTCGCACAGCCATATCGAAACCGCGCAGGCTATAACGGACGTATCCCTCATTGCCGTTCAGCGGGAGCAGTACGGCCTTTTAATCGAGAAAAACGCCCCTGTGGCGATGAAGATTATCGAACAGTTTTCGCGCCGCATGCGCTACCTTGATGAGGCTCTGGGCCGGCTCACCAACAAGGCCAGCGTCGAGGGCGACCCCGAACACCTTTTTAACCTTGCCGAATATTACGCCAAACTGAATCAGTACAACCTTGCCTATTACGCCTACTACCATTACGCAAAAAGCCATCCCAGGGGGCTGAACATGCAAAAGGCCATGGAGAGGATGGCAAAGATTCAGCCCTACGCCAAGGCGGTTTTTCTTGACGGCAGCGAGACGACTTTCAACAGATTATATCCCAAGAATACGATGATTTTCGCGGAGAGCATGCAGGGAAAGGAGCTGTACATCATTCAGAAGGGCAGCGTAAAAATCTCAAAACTGGTGGGCGGGACGGAAGTCCTCCTTGCCATTCTGAAGATAGGCGATATTTTCGGGGAGATGTCCCTGATCGAAAACAAGCCGCGTTCCGCCTCGGCGGTTGCCTATGAGGACGCGACGCTTATGGCTGTCAACAAGGACAACTTTGCCCGCATGGTCAGTTCCCAGCCGCAGATCATCGCGCGGCTTACCCAGCTTCTTTCGGAGCGCATCTGGTTTATCTATAAGCAGCTTGCCAATACCCTGCAATCTGACCCTCTGGGAAAGATGTACGATGCGCTTCTTATTCAACTGGAAAAGGCCCGTATCTCCATACGTTCAGGCGAAAGCCATACCTTCGACTTTGGCCCCAAAGAGCTTATCAGTATGGTCGGCCTTCCCTTGGTCGAAGGCAACAAGGCCATGCATGAGCTTCTGCAAAATCCCAAAATCAAGGCCGTCGAGAACCGCATTGTTTCATTAAATGTTGTCGAGATACTCAATCAGGCCACATATTACCGTAAACTGCAAAAACTGGAAAAAATCCGCCGCCAGCAGGGTAGATGATCCTGCCGGACATTCTTTGACCCGGCCGTTTGCCCGCCACGGGTTTTTTAGAGCCTGTTCAAAATCTCCTTAATAATTCGGAATTCGGGCGCATTTGCGGCGTAAAACGCCGCAAACCGGGCTTTTCGCTCCAATCTTTTGGCTACGCCAAAAGGATTTCCGCTTCAATCCCTTGCGCGCCCGGGGGGGGGCAAGATATTAAACAGGCTCTTAGCGTCTTAGCACAATTTGTGTATGGCCGAGAGCGGCAAGCTGCTCTTTTACCGCCTCAAGATTTTCCGCCGCGATATGTTCAAGCAATACCCGGAAAAGGCCCTCGTCAGTAGTTTCTATTGAGGGCGACAGTGAGGCTTCAAAAAGCCTGTTTTTGAGGCGCAGGGCGTTGTCCTGATTCCCGAAAGAGGCGACCTGAATCGTTATATAGGGAGAAGCCGGCTGTTCGGCCTCGACAACCTCAATGCGTACATACGCTACACCACGGTGCGTCAGGCCGATAATATCGGCCGCGGCTTTTGACAAATCGATGATTCTGTCTTCCACAAAGGGGCCGCGGTCGTTTATGCGGACAATGACGGATTTTCCGCTTTCGGTATCCGTTACCCTGACCTTGGCGCCGAAGGC
>JAISQU010000058.1 GCA_031274005.1 Spirochaetales bacterium | reverse complement strand
CTAAATATGGTATTGCTGTCTGGAAGCGTTTTTTATGGGTAAAAGCATTCAAATTGCTGACAATTTGAATGCTTTTGGGGATTGCAGGACAAATTTTTTCAAATTTGGAATTACTGTAGCAACCTGGATTTCTGTCCAATTTTGGCAGAAAAACGGATAAACCGCAGAGGGCGCTCCCCACGCGGTTTCAGGGCGAGGAGAGTCATGTTGAAACCGGCTCAATTAAATTGAAGATTGTCATTCATTCTTTTCATACTTCCCGGAACACATTTTTTATTTTTACCTTGCCGGGAAGCCGGTAAACATCAAAGTCGGAATCTATGCTCAGGATGCTGTGAATGCCGGTTTTTTCGGCGACGATAACCAGGGTGGCGTCGGCGAAGTCCATGGGGCGATCCCTGTATTTTCGCGTTAGTTCGATGACGCGCGGCAGATCTTCCTGCCTGAATTCCCAAAGATCAAGCCCGTTTACCATGACCCAGGTCAAAAAATCAACCTGCACATCGACATTGAAATCCAGCATGTGCGTTACTTCCGTAAGAACAGCCGTTGTGGTAACAAATCTGTAACGTCGGCTGCGCACGATCTGCTTGATGGTTTCGTGGTATTTATCATCCCTGTCAAAAAGGGCAATCAGGGGGCCGGCGTCAGCAAGAATGTTTTCCATGTATCTTTTCTTTAAGACGCGTTTTATACGTAGAGGACAGGCTGCCGTCGCCGCTGCCATACCTGCCAAAATACGGCTCCCCCACCTCCCAAGAATCCTTTTCTGTTTCCTCGCGGGCAAAGTACCCCACAAGGGCTTCCTTGACAACTTCCGACTTTGTCGTTTGCTTTGCCTGTGAAAAAGCCTCAAGCTTTTGACGAAGATCCCGGGACAACCGCACCGTAGTAATATCAGAATTCATATTACATAATGTAATACAAAAAGGGAGGGAAGTCAAGGAAACAATTACGGCAAAAATGACCTTCCCATAAGAAACTCGTCAACAGCGCGGGCGGTTTTACGGCCTTCGTGGATGGCCCAGACAACAAGAGACTGCCCCCTGCGGCCGTCACCCGCCGCGAAAACCTTTTCCCGCGAAGTCTTAAAAACCCCGTAGTCCGCCCTGATATTGCTCCTGCCGTCTTTTTCCAGGCCAAAGGCGTCAAGGGTTTCCTGCTCAGGGCCAAGAAAGCCAAGGGCAAGAAAAACAAGATCAGCCTTCCAGGTTTCTTCGCTGCCGGGAACCTCGTTCATCACAAAGCGGCCGGCCTCGTCTTTTGTCCAGGCGACGCGGACGGTCTTGAGGCCCGTCAGGTTTCCCTCACCGTCGCCCATGAATTGTTTTGTGGAAATACAGTACTCGCGGGGGTCGCTTCCGAAGCGGTATATGGCTTCCTCGTGGCCGTAGTCCACCTTCAGGATACGCGGGAAAAACGGCCAGGGGGTATCCTCCGTGCGGCCCCTGGGCGGCTCGGGCAATACCTCAAAGTTTTTTAAGGAAGAGCAGCCGTGCCGCAGGGCCGTGCCCAGGCAGTCGTTCCCCGTGTCGCCGCCGCCAATAACGATTACATGCCTGTCTTTGGCGCTGATGTACGGGGTTGCCGCCTCTTCGCCGTCAAGGAGCCTGTGCGTATTGCCTTTGAGGAATTCAAGGGCAAAGTGAACGCCTTTCAGATCGCGGCCGGGCGCGTTCATGTCCCTCGGCTTTGTGCAGCCCACGGCAAGAACAACCGCGTCGAACTCCGCGAGAATCTTTTTTGGGTCAACATTTTTGCCCGCCCAGGCGTTTAAATGAAACTGGACGCCCTCAGCCTCCATGACGGCGATGCGCTCGGTTACCACGGCCTTATCCAGCTTCATGTTGGGAATGCCGTACATAAGCAGGCCCCCCGGCCTGTCGGCCCGCTCGAATATCGTAACCGTGTGCCCCGCCTGGTTAAGCTGATCGGCGGCGGCCAGCCCCGAAGGGCCGGAACCGATAACGGCGACTTTTTTCCCCGTCCGCTTTTTTGGGGGGCGCACCGAAAGGAAGCCCTCGGTGTAGGCGTTATCCGCGATAAAGCATTCGTTGTTGCGTATGGTAACCGGATCTTCGTGAATGCCCAGGACGCAGGCGCTTTCGCAGATGGCCGGACATACACGGCCCGTAAATTCGGGAAAGTTGTTTGTCTCCCGCAGGCGCAGAAAAGCCTCGTCAAAACGGCCCTGGTAAATAAAGTCGTTCCACTCCGGCATAAGGTTGGACAGGGGGCAGCCGAAACTCGATGTGCAGAACGGCACGCCGCAGTCCATGCAGCGCGCTCCCTGAGTTATCCGCTCTTCCACCGAAAGCTCCGTGTGAAATTCGTTAAAGTTTTTCAGGCGCTCCTGCGGGGGAATATCTCCCACAATCTTCCGCGCGTATTCCATAAATCCTGTGGGTTTACCCATGAACGGCCTCCAGCTTGTTTGTACCGGCGTTCGGCGGGGGCGAATCTTCGCCGCTTTGCGTCACGGCGCGGGATTGCAGCGTGCGTCTGTATTCCGGGGAAATAACCTTGAGGAACTGCCGTTTTACCGTATCCCAGTTGGCCAGAACGTATTCCGCGGGCCCGGACCGCGTGAGCCTGTGGTGATCCTTCACAAGCCTCAGTATGGTATTTTCATCCTCCGCGCTTTCAAGAGGCGTAACTTCCATATTTCCCGCTGTTACGCGTTTGCGCAGCTTCCCTTCCTTGTCCCATACAAACGCGATGCCGCCGGACATGCCCGCGGCGAAATTGCGCCCCGTGGGCCCCAGAATAACGGCCCGCCCGCCGGTCATGTATTCGCAGCCGTGGTCTCCCACCCCCTCGACAACAACATCCGCGCCGGAGTTGCGCACGCAAAATCTTTCGGCGGCGACTCCCCGGAAGAAGGCTCTGCCCGATGTCGCGCCGTAGAGGGCGACATTCCCCAGAAGGATATTTTCCTCCGGAATGAACTTTGAGGATTCCGGCGGATAGATGATAAGCTGCCCGCCGGACAGGCCCTTGCCCACGTAGTCGTTGGCGTCGCCTTCCAGTTCCATGGTAACGCCCTTCGCGAGCCACGCGCCGAAACTCTGCCCCGCCGAACCGGTAAACTTGACGTGAACCGTACCGGGTGCAAGCCCCTCCGCGCCCTTGCGGGAAACGATATAATTACTGAGCATGCCGCCCACGGCGCGGTCGGTATTTCTGATTTGCGTTGTGATGAGAACCTGTTTCCCCTGCTCCACCGCGGGGGCGGCCTGCTCCATGAGCCGCCTGTCCAGAACATTATCGATGCCGTGATCCTGCGCGATGCGGCATACAACCGGGCTGTCCGGGTTTTTCTTCCGCGCGGAAACAAGGAGGTCCGACAGGTCTACTCCTTTGGACTTCCAGCCGCGTACGGCCTCGTCCGTCTCAAGAAGATCGGCGCGGCCCACAATGTCCTCAAACTTCCTGAAACCCAGCTCCGCAAGGAGGGCGCGTATATCTTCCGCGAGGAAGGTAAAAAAGCGGATGACATGTTCCGGGCTGCCCGCGAACTTTGCCCGCAGGCGCGGGTCCTGTGTGGCGATTCCTGCGGGGCAGGTATTCTGTTCGCATTTGCGCATCATAACGCAGCCCAGGCTGATAAGGGCGGCCGTCGCGAAACCGAATTCCTCCGCGCCAAGCATACCGGCTATAAGCACATCGCGGGCCGTTTTGAGCTGGCCATCGGTCTGCAAAACAACGCGGCTGCGCAGATCGTTCATAACAAGGGTCTGATGAGTTTCCGCAAGGCCAAGTTCCCAGGGCAGGCCCGCGTACTTGATACCCGTCAGAGGCGAGGCCCCCGTGCCGCCGTCGTGACCGGAGATAAGGATGTGATCCGCGTGAGCCTTGGCGACGCCCGCCGCGACGGTGCCCACCCCTACTTCGCTGACCAGCTTGACCGAAATGCGGGCTTTGGGGTTGGCGTTTTTCAGGTCAAAGATAAGCTGGGCAAGGTCTTCGATGGAATATATATCGTGGTGCGGCGGCGGGCTGATAAGTCCGACCCCGGGGGTGGAGTGCCGGGTTTTGGCTATTTCGCCGACGACCTTGTGTCCGGGAAGCTCTCCCCCCTCGCCGGGCTTCGCGCCCTGAGCCATTTTGATTTGCAGTTCGTCGGCGTTTGTCAGGTAGTTGATGGTTACCCCGAAGCGGCCGGAAGCCACCTGCTTGATGGCCGATCTTTTTGAGTCCCCGCCGGGAAGGGGTTTGAAGCGCTCCGGGTCTTCTCCGCCCTCGCCGGTGTTGGACTTGCCGCCCAGGCGGTTCATGGCTATGGCAAGGGTTTCGTGCGCCTCTTTGGAGATGGAACCGAAACTCATGGCGCCTGTAACAAAGCGCCTCACTATGGCCGAAACCGGCTCAACCTCATCCGGAGGAACAGGAGTGTTTCCCGTTTTGAACTTGAGCAGCCCGCGCAAAGTAGCCTGCGCTGTTGTACGCGCGTTCTGTCTGTCACAGAAAACCTTGAAGTTTTCTTTCTTATTCTGGCGCACGGCAATTTGAAGATTGGCGATGGACTCAGGATCCCACATGTGTTTCTCGCCGCCGGTCCTCCAGGCAAGGTCGCCCGCGCGCATGTATTCGCTCGAATATCCGTAGCTTGTGTAGGCAAGCTCGTGCCGTCTTTTTGCTTCCCCGGCAAGCTCCGCGAAGCCCGCGCCCCCTATGCGGGAAGCGGTTCCCGCGAAACAGCGTTCCACCACGTCCCGGGAAAGACCGACAGCTTCAAAAATCTGAGCGCCCTTATAACTTTCGAGGGTAGAGATTCCCATTTTGCCAAAGACTTTACGCATACCCTTTTCCAGGGCGCTTGTGTAATTGACAACGATAAGGCTGTCGGAAAGTTCGCTGCGTATATTGCCGTCCCTCTGCATCTTCCACATAGCCTCGTAGGCCAGGTAGGGGTTCACGGCGTCCGCGCCATAGCCCATAAGGAGGCAGAAGTGGTGAGTCTCACGCGGCTCCCCGCTTTCCAGAAGTACGCCGATTTCCGTTCTGCGGCCTATGCGGATAAGGTGCTGGTGAACCGCCCCCACGGCGATAAGGGCGCTGACGGGTATCCTCTGCGGCCCCGCGGCGCGGTCGCTTAAAACGACAAAACTGCACTTGGCTTCAAGGGCGTCCTCAGTCTCCTTACAAATTTTGTCCAGGCACTGAAGTAACCCCCTTTCCGCCTGTTCTGAAACGGAATAGGTGATGTCGATGATTTTACATTCCCAGCCCGGCTCTTCAACGTGCTTCAAAGCGTCCAGTTCCTCGTTTGTCAGAAAAGGCGTCCTGAGCTGCATCCTGTGGGCCTGTTTGGGGTAAGGAGCGTCCAGAAGGTTTCCCTGAGGGCCGATGTTGCTGCGCAGGCTCATGATAATTTCTTCGCGTATGGAATCAATGGGCGGATTCGTTACCTGGGCAAAAAGCTGCTTAAAATATTCATAACTGAGCCGGGGCTTGTCCGACAGAACGGCCAGCGCCGCGTCGTTGCCCATGGAACCCAGAGCTTCTTTGCCGTCGTCGGCCATGGGTTTCAGAAGAAGGCGCAAATGCTCAAAGGTATAGCCGAAGAGGCGGAAGCGTTCCATGAGGTTCTGCGGGTGATAGGCATGAGCCTCGCGCTGTATATGAAGCTGCTTGATTTCTAGTTTGTTTTCGCCTATCCACCGGCGGTAGGGATGCCTGCCGCAGACCTGTTTTTTGATTTCAGCGTCGTCCACGATGCGGCCCTGCTCAAAATCAACAAGGAACATTCTGCCGGGCTGAAGCCGGCCCTTGGAAATGATTTTTTCCGGCGGTATGGAAAGGGCGCCGACTTCGCTGGCCATTATGACCCGCTCGTCGTCGGTGATGTAGTAGCGCGAAGGCCGCAGGCCGTTTCTGTCCAGCACCGCGCCGATAACGTGGCCGTCCGTAAAAGTGATGGAAGCAGGCCCGTCCCAGGGCTCTATCAGATTGCTCTGGAACTCGTAAAAAGCTCTTTTCTCGTCGCTCATGGTGGAGTGGTTCTGCCAGGCTTCGGGAATCATCATCATCACCGCTTCCTGAAGCGGCCGCCCGGCGATATAAAGCAGTTCAAGGGCGTTGTCGAAAGTCCCCGAATCGGAAAGGTCCGGTTCAATAACAGGAAGGAGTTTTTTCAGATCATCTCCTATAACCTGAGAGGCGAGCGTTACTTCCCTGCCCTTCATCTTGTTGATGTTGCCCCGCAGGGTGTTGATTTCTCCGTTGTGGCTGATATAGCGAAAGGGGTGAGCGCGGTCCCAACTGGGAAAGGTGTTGGTGGAAAAACGCGAATGATGCATACACAGGTGGCTGATAAACTCAGGATCATCCAGATCCGCATGGAAATACGGAAAAAGCTGGGCGGGCGTGAGCATACCCTTGTACACGATAACGCGGGAGGAAAGGCTGCACACGTAGAACATGGCCTCTTTATCTATCTGCGAAGAACGTATTCTTTTGGTAGCCAGCTTGCGCGCGACAAAAAGTTTTACATCGAGGGTATCTTTGGACGGGCCGCCGACAAAGACCTGCTGCATACAGGGTTCGCAGGCAAGAGCCCCTTCGCCGAGCATGGAGTTGTCCCGCGGGACGGCCCTCCAGCCCAGGGGAGTAAGCCCCGTTTCCGTACAGGTCTCCTCAAAGCATTTTTTCTGGGCCTGCCGCTCCGAAGCGTCCCGCGAAAGAAAGACAATACCCGCGCCGTACAGACCCCGCTCCGGCAGGGTAAAGCCGGCTGCCCGCGCGGCCTTTTCCAGAAACTCATAAGGGGTGGCGACAAGTATGCCCGCGCCGTCTCCCGTGTTTTTTTCCGAACCGACAGCCCCGCGATGCGCCATGTTCACCAGAACTTCTTTGGCGTCGCTGATGATGCTGTGACTGCGTTTGCCTTTTATATGAGCGACAAAGCCGACTCCGCAGCTGTCTTTTTCGAACGCAGGGTCATACAGACCGTATTTTTCAGGCCGCCGTATATATGCCATTGTTTTCCTCCAGGGGCATGGAACATTTTTTTTGTAAAGGATAAATATGCAATAATCGTGCCAAAAGATGAATAAATTTTCATCATATGTTATTTACAGTATAGCAAAGAATTAACTGCTCGTCAGCAGGATTCCGTCCGAAAGAATACTACAAAAATGTAGGATTTATAAAAAAATTCCTACCTGACGGTAGGACCCTGTTTACATTAAAAGATGAGCCGGTTCCAAAATTGCAAAAAGCCCGTGGGGCGCAAGGGATTGCAGGGGAAATCCTTTTGGCGTAGCCAAAAGATTGGAGCGAAAAGCCGGCGTACAACCTGCCTAAAGGCAGGTTGCCGGAATATAACGGCAGGGTTTTCGTATA
>JAISQU010000301.1 GCA_031274005.1 Spirochaetales bacterium | reverse complement strand
TATGGTTTTAGAAATATTGAAAATATGCTTGCCTTGGTAATGCTCAGATGTTCAGGCGTTAATTTAAGCCTGCCGGGAAGGGCCTAATATGGCTCACACATCCTGATGAAGCCTCGTTTTTCCTTCTTTTTCTTCCCTTTTTCGACTTTTTCGACTTCGCGGTTTATATTCCGCATGCTTATTTGTGGGTCAAGTTTAGCGCAAGGCGGGTGGAAATTGCGGTGAATGCCGCCAGTGCCCTACCGGCTAAAAAACATCGCTCCTGAAAGCAAAGCAATTGCGGAGCAAAATTGCGGGGGCTGGTCGCCCAAGCGTCCCGGGTAATGCGTTTTTCGGGTCTTCCCGAAAAACGCAAGAGCCGTCTTCGGCACACATTTATTAGAAGTCCGACAGGCTCCTGGGTTCAAAATTGCAAAAAACCCGTGGGGCGCAAGGGATTGCAGGGGCGCGAAAGCGGCCCGCGCATGCCCCGGTAAACGCACGCGAAAGCGTGTTTGTTGAAACAGGTCAATGGCCGAGCGCGGGCGGAACCCCCGAAAAGCCCGGTTCGCGGCGTTTACGCCGCGAATGCGCCCTGTATTCCGAATTGAAGGGATTAAAAAACTTCCTCAAGAATATAAAAGACGCTCTTGTCGGTACCGAACATGAGGCGCCTGCCGGCTATGACAGGGGCGCTCAGAATAGCCCCCTCAAGTTCCATGCTCCACAGAAGGCGGCCGTCTCTGGCCGAAAGGCAGACAAGCCGGGGGACGCTGCCGGCGGGGGCCATGTCATTGGGATTGCCGAAAAGTTCAACGGCGCCGTCACCCAAAAGCCCGAAGTAGATTCTGTCCCCCGCAATGGTGGGGGCGCTTGAGACGGGCGTGTCAAACTCTTTTTCCCATCTGATGTTTCCCGTATCCGCGTCAAAGGCCCGCACAACGGAGTCGCCGCCTGTGTAGATAACAAGATCGTCCCATACGGCGGGGGCCATGAAATCCAGAAGATTCAGGCCGCGCAGAAGAAGCTGTTCAAGGTCGGGCCTGTAGTCCGGCCCCCAGCGGGAAAAGTCCTCGTACTCCCATATCCTCTGCCCGGACATGCGGTCGTAGGCGTAGAAAGACAAATACCACTCGAAGCCGTCATAGCCGAGGGTAGAGAAAAAAATCAGATATTTTCGTATCGCGGGAAAGGAATACCAAATGGCGTCCAGGGCCGCGGTGTCCAGAACCCAGAGGTGCCGCTGTTCGTTAATATCATAGGGGCCGAAACTGTGGGGCCGCGACAGGGGGCCGGGCGCGAAGTACATGATGTCGTCGTACATCTGGTAGGTATGGTTGTACCAGACCGGATTGGGTATGTGGAACATCTTCTCGCCCTCAGGCGACAAAAAGAAGCTCGCGCCCCCGTCGGATGTAAAGATAATGTAATCTTTGTAGCGCTCCACAGAAGAGTTGACCTGCCTGCCTGTGGGAAAGTTCCAGATTTCAAGCCCTTCCCCGCGCGAAACCGCGTAGGTCTTGCCGTCCTGACTCCCGAAGTAAACCTGCTGATCGTCCGCATAGGGAACGGAGTTAATGGCCGCCCCGCTTTTGAAAACCCACCTCATGTATCCGCTTTCTATATCAAGGGCATAGAAGTTTCCGTCCGCCGAACCAAAATAGATAGTGTCGCCCTTGACCACAGGCGGGTTGAAGGAATGCAGGGTTCTCCCGTCAAGCTGAAGGCGGAATTTCCATTTTAAGCCGAGCGGGGGCGATATGCGCGTGGATGTCGCCCCCCTGCCGCCTTCGCCGCGAAATTGTACCCAGTCCGACCCGCCGGAACAGGCGGCAAACAGCGACAGAATGACAATAACGGCGGCAACCCTGCGCCCAATATGTTTCATTTCCATAAATACGCGAGCCCCCTCAGGCTGAAGATACGCAGAACGGCCGCGCGCGGGCCGGGCCGCCTCATGCGGGTAAGCGCTTTCCGGTACTCGTCCCACAAAGCCGCGTGCAGTTTAAGTGTTTCGCTTTGGTCCTGAATGCCGCGGTAGCGCAGCTCCGTATACACGGCGGCGAAGGGTTTGAAAACAGGATCGTCGGGAAACAGTCCCGCGTATTCCCGCGAGGTCTGGGCCGCCGTCTTGATGGGTTTGCCTTCCGCGGCAAGGCGCATCAAAAGAAGGGTGTACACCGCGCGTATTGCCTTTTCCCCGCAGCCGCGCCCGCGGATGCGCAGCATAAGCTCGCGGCCGTAACGCAGGGCATAGGCCGCCGCGACGCCCGCCGCCGCGAGTATCCCCAAACCGCGGAGTACGGGCCTCCAGGGAAAAGACCTCAGGGGCGTTATTTCCGGCTCTTTCTCGAAAATGGGAATCACTACGTCCCTGTTGTTTGCGTCTCCCATTCCTATTGGCGGTATGGCGAAAGTCGTGGCCTCAAAATCAATCCATCCGTATCCGGGCAGCCAGAACTGCACCCAGGAATGCCTGTGGGCAGTGGTAACAAGAAAAAGCTCCTCCAGGGGATAGTCCAAAAGAGGCTTTATCTGATTGCGCAAAATGGCCAGCCCCTTTTCGTGCGAGGGAGTCTGC
>JAISQU010000293.1 GCA_031274005.1 Spirochaetales bacterium | reverse complement strand
ATTTTTTGTAATGTAACAAGTTACTATATTTTTCCGCAATCTGCTCTTTCACTTTTTCGACTTCTGCGACTTTGCGGTGAAAATTCTTTTCTTATGATTTAGACTAATCACGGTACTAGTAAGCAGTGAGCATCTGGAAGCGGGCAGTTGCAGGAGTCCCGCTTTGTAATGAGGGGGTAGGCCGGGATCGCCGAACCCGCTTTATAAGGGTTAAGGGCGCGGGCTTTCTTAAGACCGCGCCCTTAATATAACACGCGCGGGTGAGGAAGCCCGGCCGCAGGGGGAGACTTCCCCCTCCTGAAAAGTTACGCCAGTAAATCTATCTTCTCGCCATGCGGTTCGGTTTTGACAGATTCCGGCGCGTCAGTGCTTTCCCGTGTTTCGGCTGGAAGCTCCGGCGTTTTCGGCATGGACTCCATAAGTAAATCCAACAGTAAGCGCTGATTTTTTCCCGTGGCGTCAATGTTTTCCATACATTGCTCCTCTGTCATACATATCGGCGCGGAAGAGTATATTATTGAGCGATACTTGTTAATCCCCCGCCTATGCTGGCTATGCCTTTCAGGTCGTTGTCGGTAAAGCGCAGACCCATGTTGACAAAGAAGTCCCTGCGTTTTGTCAGGATGTTGTCCATACCGCCGCCCACATAAATCCAGTTGAGGGGGTTGGACAGGCCGGGGTCGAAAAACGGGTAGAAGTTGGCAAAGGCCCGCAGATAGGGCCCGTCCTCCTGCCCGAAGTCGAATATTTCAGCGGAGACGGCAATCATGTCAAAAGGTTCAAAGTCTATGCCCGCGCCGCCCGTACTCTCGATAACGCCGCCCCGGAGGGTAAACATGCCGAAACGCCGCGCGATCTGCGCGTTAATGAGGAGTTTTTGCCTTTTTTCCAGCTCGGTAGTTGTGTAGCTCGTACCAAGAGGGGGAGACGGAGGGGAATCGCCGGTTATGGTCGTGTAGGTCGTAACGGTATCCTCGTACAGGCGGGGAGTGTCCACAAGACCCAGGAGGTAAAACTTGTCCTTGTTTTCCGGCGTCAGGCGCACGCCGAACTGGTTGCGGAACTCTTTCTGTTTGGTCAGGTAGTCCGACTGAAAAGCGACGTCAAGCTGCAAGCCCGCGGTGGAACCCATGAAACTTTTGAGGTCGCCCACGACGCTGGATATTTGGTTATGCAGGGTTTCGTCGGTAACGAGCTTTCCTATGGTTCCTTCTCCGGAATTGATTTTACCGGTAATTCCCGCAATGTTTTCAAGCGCGACATTCAGTTTGGCGACGCTCTCGCGTATGCCCGCAAGGGTTTCGTTGATGTTCTCGTTGTTGTTCGCGAGGATAAGGTCGAGTCTCGCGGTAATGCCCGCGGTGTTCTGCAGGATAACCGCCAGGGGCGCGAGATTCTCCTCTGAGGTTCCCCGTATTTGTTTGGTAATTTCGCTTAAATCCGCCAGAGCGTTTTTTGTGGATTCCAGTATGTCGTGCAGGGCCAGAAAACCGCCGTCCTCGTTCAGGAAGCGCCGCAGATCCGTCACCAGGCCGGCTGCTTCCTCCATGACAAGGCTCATGGCGTCGGCGCTGACGGAGTCCTGGATAAGGCCGCCTGCGGCCAGGGGTCTGTCTTCCCTGAGGCCGGGGAAAATCGCCACGGACGAAGAACCCAGCATCGAGTCGAGTTTCTTTGTGATGCGCGCGTCTTCGTAAAGCTGCACATCTGAGGCAATCTCAAGAACGAGCTTCGCCCTGCCCCTGATAAGATCCACAGAACGAACCTTGCCCACGCTGACGCCCGCCATACGCACATTGGTATTGGGGAGCAGGCCAGAGGCGTCGTCCATAAAGACCTCGACCATATAGGTATCCTTTGACTCAATGCGGTCGGCGGTGCGCATCATATAGACCACAGTCCCGGCGGCCGTGATAAGCACAAACAAGCCGATTTTAAACAATCTGGACATATATGCGCCGGCTTAAAAGCCGCCTCCGCCATCCGCGTTGTCCGCGGCCGCCTCAAGTTTCAAATCGGTAAAGGAGTTTTTCAAAAACTGCCGGAGTATGGGATGTTCGGTCCGCGCCACCTCATCGGGCGTACCTGCGGCCTTGATAGCGCCGTCGGCGATAAAGCCTATTCTGTCGGCTATGTTGAAGGTTCCGATAATATCGTGGCTGATGACTATGCAGGTAATGCCGAACTCCTCATTGACGCGTTTGATAAGGGCGTTGATGCTCGCCCCCAAAACAGGATCGAGTCCGGTCGTGGGTTCGTCAAACAGAAGGATGTCCGGCTCTATGGCCAGGGTGCGCGCCACGCCCACCCTCTTGCGCATGCCCCCGGACAGCTCCGAAGGATACTTACCCTCTATGCCGGGCAGATCGATCCACTCAAGCTTTTCGCGGACAATGCGCAGCATCTGTTTCTTGTCTTTCATGCCCAGCACTTCCCTCAGCGGAAAGCAAATATTCTCCGCGACAGTCATTGAATCGAACAGCGCCGCGTCCTGAAAAGCGTAACCGAAACGCCTGCGGATACGCCGCTTTTCCTTTTCCTTCAATTTCGTTATATCCTCTGCGTCAACAATAATCGAACCCGAATCGGGAGTCATGATTCCTATAATGTTTTTGAACAAAACGCTCTTGCCTATGCCGCTTTGCCCTATAATAGAGGTCACCTTTCCCCGGGGAAAATCCATATCCACATTTCTGAGAACCGTTTTTTCGCCAAAAGATTTCGTCAAACCCCGCACCGACACAATTATATCCATAAAAAATCCGGCCCGCCGTTAATAATATATGAGCTTGATCATAAGATCCGACATAATATAGTCGGCAATCAAAATGCTCACCGACGAGGCTACAACGGCGTTTGTCGCCGCGTTGCCCACGCCCTTCGCGCCCCCTTTTGCGTTATACCCATAATAACAACAAATCAGGCTGACAAGGAAGCCCATAACCGCCGCCTTGATAAGGCCGGAGTAAATATCCGTCGGATTGACCATGCGGTACAGTTGATCAAAGTATGAAGCCCGGTCAACATTCCCAAAACCCAGCGAGATAAGCGCGCTGCCCATAACCCCCACGATATTCGATATTCCGGTAAGAACCGGAAAAGCCAGTATAGAGGCGATAACCCGCGGCACAACCAGATAATGAACCGCGTTGACCGACATAGTCTGTATGGCGTCTATCTGCTCAGTTGCGCGCATAGTGCCGATTTCCGCGGTCATGGCCGAACCATTGCGGGCTATAAGCATAAGCGAGGTAATAACCGGCGCAAGTTCCCGCGTCATGGACTTAGCCACCGCCGCGCCCGAAAGAAACTCCGCCCGGAACATGGCCAGAAACGCCCCCAACTGCAGGGAAAAAATCATGCCTATAGCCAGACTCGAGAGCAGAATGATGGGCACGGACATAACCCCGATGTGCTCCATCTGCTCGCTCAAAAGATACAGCCGGAAAGGAGGCCGCGCCGTCCATTTTATCACATCGCCGGTAAACAGGGAAAAGCGGCCGAAGCCCTCTATGGTGGAGGTAAAATACTGTACGAGCTTCATCCGGGTCAACTTCATGACAACAGGTTTATCATAAGAAAAACCCCGCGCTAAGTCAACGGAGAATAATACCAAGGGGTGCACCAATTGCGACAATGGCCCGGCCCTAAGAGCCTGTTCAAAATCTCCTTATAATTCGGAATTTTGGCGCATTTGCGGCGTAAAACGCCGCAAACCGGGCTAGAAAATCGCACGGCGAAGCCGTGTGCTTGCAAAATAGGGCAAAACGGCCCGGCGTATACGAAAACCCTGCCGTTATATTCCGGCAACCTGCCTTTAGGCAGGCTGTACGCCGGCTTTTCGCTCCAATCTTTTGGCT
>JAISQU010000267.1 GCA_031274005.1 Spirochaetales bacterium | reverse complement strand
ACGGCATTTCGGTTCCTCCTTTTATTAAACCACTCCGGCCTTACGCAATTTTTCCTTAATGACTCTCCTCGCCCTGAAGGGCGAGGTATCGTCGTTCTGCAAGGTATGGTTTGTATGCGGGCCATACCCCCCCCCCCGACCACCACTTGACAGGCTTTTTGCGGTATGTTAGACATTATCTGAAATGATTATTTTAACGGGAGAAAAATGTTTTTAAATTGAACTCGCGTAACTCCTTATACCATAAGCATTTACCCCCCCCCATACAGACACAGAATCGTTTGAAAACGAACTAAAGCTACACACTTTTCCGGAATCTCCGCTATCAGGAACGCTTCTAAAATTTTTGTGTAAGCCATGGGGCGCTATGCGCCCGAGGGTTTACAACAGGCGTCTTTTCATAACCGCTCATTTCGAAAAAAAACCTCGCGTAACAATTTTTAGGGAAGGAGATGCTCCATTTAAATGAAAACAGCAAAAACTCTATTGCAACAGATATTTACCCGGCGGATAAAAGAGTTTATTAAAGAAAAAATTCTTCCGCGAAAATTACTTGTTAAAATTCAGTTATACCGCTATTTACATAAAATACAAAAAACGGCTCCTGAAAAACTAAAGGCCCGGAGATTATTAAAATTCGATATACATGTTGCCGATCATTGCAATTTAAATTGCCGGGGATGCGAACACTTCTCCTGCATTGCCGAAGAAAAATTTCTCGACCCTGATACTTTTGACCGCGACTGCGCAAGAATTTCTGAATTGACACAGGGCCAACTCGATGATATTTCAGTACTTGGCGGCGAACCGCTCTTACATCCCAAACTTACCGAATTCTTAAATATCATCAGAAAATACTTTAAAACCTGCGGAATCAAGATCGTCACAAATGGAATACTTTTGTTAAAACAAAAAGATGAGTTTTGGGAAAATTGCAAATTAAATAATGCCGAAATAATAATTACTGTATATCCCGTAAAGATAGATCACGAGGCCATACAGGACAGGGCTCAAAAATATGGTATAAAATTGAGGTACTGGGGAGATCCGGGTGAAATTACAAAGTGGCAAAGACGGCCCTTGGATTTACAGGGAAAACAAAATATAAATGATAGTTTCAGATTATGTTACATGGCTAATGGGTGTATACAGTTAGTCGATGGAAAATTATACACATGCGCGGTAATTGCATATATAAAATACTTCAATAAATATTTCAATAAAAATCTTGAAGTAACCGAACAGGATTATATCGATATATATAAAGTAAAAAATATTGACGAGGTATTTAATTTCTTGTGTAAGCCAATGCCTTTTTGCCGGTACTGTAATATTAAGAAAACAGTTTTAGAGATAAAATGGAGTGTGACGAAAAAAGATATTCGCGAATGGACGAGTTATCAGCAGTGGTAACTAATCCGCTGAGTCCTTCTTTATATGCACATCCCTCTGCGGAAAAGGTATGCTCAGTCCCGCGGCTTCGATTTTTTCTTTGATGTTTCGGGTCTGCTGCCAGAACACCGGCCAGTATGCGTCGGTGTGTGTCCAGGCGCGGAGCATAATATTGACGCAGCTGTCCCCCAGAGACTGTACCATAACCTGCGGGGCGGGTTCAGGGAGGAATCGTGTTTCTTCCGCCGCTATCTGACGCATGACTTCAAAAGCCGTATCAATGGAATCACTGTAGGAAACGCCCACCACCAGTTCCATCCGCCGCCTGCCGTTGCGGGTATAGTTTTTCAGGGGGACCCCCCATATCGCCCCGTTCGGCGCTGAAATAAAAATTCCGTCCGCCGTTTCCAGCGTTGTGGTAAAAAGGTCCATCTCCTTCACCGTTCCGGAGAACGCGCCGAACTCAATAGTGTCTCCCCTCCGGTAGGATCTGAGCAAAAGAAGGATTATGCCCGCGGCGATATTGCTTAGCGTGTCTTTCAGCGCCAGGCCTACCGCGACGCCCGCCGCGCCCAGAAGGGCAATGAGGCTTGTCGTGTTTACGCCAAAGACATCGAGAATCATGATAATGCAGATAATGAAAACCGCGTAGCTGATGACTATCCTGAGCATTGAGGCGAAAGTTTCATCAAAGCGGGGAATTCTCGCCGCCGCGCGGCGAAGCAGCTTGCCGATAATCCATACGAGAATCCTGGCCGTGAAGAGAAGCGCCGCGGAAAAAGCAGCTTTTCGTCCGACCGAGTCAAAAAAATCCCTGTGCGTATTCAGTATATCAAAAATTATGTCCTTCATATGAAAGATTTTTAAATATTTTTCGGAAATATTCAATCACGGGGCGCTTTTTTTCTGTGATATATATATGTGGAGCACTACAAATTTTTCAGGACGCTTGTCCTGGCCGCCTGGGGAACGCTCGTTTTCCCCGGAGCGTTGGGGGCTCAATACCTTTTGGGAGAACCTCTGTCGGCGGATTTCTACACATCCGCCGCTTCTCCGGGTTATCTGTCAAACCGCCTGCTTGCCGATACCGACGGGTACAGGTTTCTCTTTCTGTCTCTGAAAGACTTTGAGAAGCCCGACAAAGACTATACCGCGGCGGGCTTTGATTCACCCTGGCTGACGGTCGGGCCGGTCAACACGGGAGGGCTTTTCCGCGAAATTTTCTCGCCCCTGGGCTACACCGCGGGAAGTTCCGTTTTTGCCGAAACCAGCCGCCTCACTCTCAAGACAGCGGCTGAGCGTTCCACCCGGCGGGGAATCTGGGTTTCCACGCCGGGCGACTACGCCGCCGCGGGAGCGTATACCGACGGGGATGAGATTACCCACACCGCCGCCGCGTTCAACTTTTTCAAGGGAAAGCGGGGGCCGCTTGTTTCGGCTCTGCTTATGGGCTCTCAGCCTGATGAGCGGCTGGATTCCGCGGACTGGTTCCCTGAAAAACCGCTTTTCCCCGGCGGGGATCTATACCACGCCGCGTTTCGGGCGCAAATCCCCTTTGATACTTTTACAGGCGGCCTTACCCGTGTGGGCGCCTGCGGCGCGCTTTCTTTCGGGCAGAGGGTTGTCCCCGCCGGCTATTACACCTTTTTTGCTTCGCATACGGATAAAACCCTGGACATACGGCTTCTTCAGGGCGCCGCCGAAAAAGACTATGTGAATCCCGCGGGACGCTACCCCTCCTACCGCGTATCCCGCTCCGCGTCGTTCAAACTGTTTCCCCGCGGGCCCCTCATCCCCTACCTCAGCGCCGCGCAGAATATTTACCAGGTCTATAAACCCACTTTAGAGGCGCGGCCCGAAAGGCTGACGCTGTCGGGGGGAACCGAATACAGGACAAAAAGGCTTTCGCTAAAGATCTATGGTTCCCGCAAAACAGAAAAAGATTCCCACGCAAACCGCGCCGCCGCGGAAAGACTTACCGGCGCTATTCTCTACAGAACAGGCCGCCTGAGCCTGAGTACGGAATACGCTTCGAGTTGGGAAAACGCTGTCATGACAAGCCGCCGCGCAAGCCTGCGGGCGGAATACTCACCGAAAGGCTGGGAATTTTCCGGCCGTCTCAAGGGCGAATGGAAACCCGATCTGATGCTTTCGGGCAAGCTCTCCGCCGCCTTTAAACGCCCCGGCCTGCGGCTGGGTATTGCCGCGGAACTTGCGAAAGCCCTCGCGCCCCGGCCGTCGGGTCTTGAGGCCCTGCGGGAAAGGCCCTTTGATTATATGACGCTGTCCGTGTTTTTCCGATACAGTATAAAATTGTAAATTCCAGGAGCCTGTTACGCTTAAAGCCAGGCCATTGCCGCAATGGCCTGCGACGTTCAAGACGGCGCAATTTTGCAGGGTAAAATTGCGGGAGTAATGCGTTTTCGGGTCTTCCCGAAAACGCAGAGCCGTCTTCGGCTCGCATTCGTTAGAAGTCCGACAGGCTCCCAGGAGCCTGTTACGCTTAAAGCCAGGCCATTGCCGCAATGGCCTGCGACGTTCAAGACGGCGCAATTTTGCAGGGCAAAATTGCGGGGGTAATGCGTTTTCGGGTCTTCCCGAAAACGCAGAGCCGTCTTCGGCTCACATTTATAAGAAGTCCGACAGGCTCCCAGGAGCGCCGGCGTCTGGTTTTCTCTGTCGTTCAGGCTTGCAGGTTCGGGTTTAAGCAGCGGGGGTAGCGGAAGCCCCCGCAGCCCGAAGTATAGTCAAGGGCCGCCGGCTTTCTTAAGACGGCGGCTTTTTTTCGCAGGACG